>CALCPT010000344.1 GCA_937897265.1 uncultured Alcaligenaceae bacterium | reverse complement strand
GATCTACACAGGCGAAGACACTCTTTCCCTACACGACGCTCTTCCGATCTAGGCCTAACGTCGCCCAAGCCAAGGCGCTGCGCGCACCCAGGGCCTTGCGAGCCCACGACAGAACGGACAACATGCGGTATTCCTTCTCGTCAGAGCCATCACAGCTTTGACGCAAAGCCTATGCGCTTCGGCCAAGGAAGGCAACTTTCGAAGGGAGTGTTCTTCGTGTCAATCGGCGACCCCAAGCCGCTGCTGCGGCCCGTGCCGCCGGGCCTTCATCTGCTGGCAACCCCGATCGGGGCGGCCCGCGACATCACCCTGCGCGCCCTGGATATTCTGGCCAGCGCCGATGTTCTTGCCGCCGAAGACACGCGCACCCTGCGCCACCTGATGGAAATTCACGGCGTCGCGCTGAACGATCGTCCGCTGGTGGCCTATCACGACCACAACGGCGAGGCGGTGCGCCCGCGCCTGCTGCGCGCCCTGAAAGAGGGGAAGTCGGTGGCCTATGCCTCGGAGGCGGGAACGCCGCTGATCGCCGATCCGGGTTTTCAGCTGGCCCGCGCCGCGATTGCCGAAGGCGTCACCGTTCTGGCCGCGCCGGGGCCCTCTGCCGTGCTGGCTGCCCTGACGGTGTCAGGCCTGCCAAGCGACCGCTTCCTGTTTGCCGGCTTTCCGCCGACGGGTGCGGGGGACCGGGCGCGGTTTCTGGCAGAGCTTGGACAGGTGCCGGCGACGTTGATTTTGTATGAATCGCCCAAGCGCATTAACCGTCTGTTAACCGAGATGGCGGATGCTTTCGGAAAGGACCGTCTTGCTGCGGTGTGCCGGGAACTGACCAAGCGATTCGAAGAAGTGTCGCGCGGCACTCTCGGGGAGCTTGCAGAAGCCTTCGCAGGCCGGGCGGTCAAAGGCGAAATTGTTGTTCTTGTCGACCGTCCGGGCGACCGCGTGGTCGATGCGGCCAGCATCGAGGCGGCTTTGCGCGACGCCCTTGCGCATGGCTCTGTCAAGGATGCCGCGGCAGAGGTTTCGGCAGCGCTTAACCTGCCGCGCAAGGATGTGTACCGGATGGCGTTGCAACTGGCGGAACGGGAATGAGCGGAGCAGGGTCTTACCATGCCGGGATTGCCGCAGAAGCCGCAGTGGCCCGGCTTTATGAAACTGGCGGCACGCCCATTGCCGCGCGCCGCTGGCGGTCCGAAGCCGGCGAGATTGACCTGATTGCCCGCAACGGGGCCGAGATCATCTTCATCGAAGTCAAGCAAAGCCGCAGCCATGCCGAAGCGGCGCTGCATCTGACCGGGCGGCAGATGGCACGCATCTACGCCTCGGCCTCGGTCTTTCTGGGGCAGGAACCTGCGGGGCAGGATACGGCGGCCCGGTTTGACGTGGCGCTGGTCGACGATGCAGGCCGCATCGAAATCATCGAGAATGCCTTCGCCGCCTGACCCCGTGCGATTGCAACCCGAGCCGCGCTGCGCCATGTAGGGGCGTCATCGCGGAGGACAGCATGGGCCTGAAAGTTGCACTGCAGATGGACCCGATCGGGTCTGTCAACATCGACGGGGACAGCACGTTCCGCATCGCCCTAGAGGCGCAGGCGCGGGGGCACTCGCTTTTCTTCTACACGCCCGACAAGCTGGCCTTCGACGAGGGCCGCGTGACGGCACGGGGCTGGCCGATCGAGCTGCGCCGCGAAAAGGGCAACCACGTGACCTATGGCGCCGAGGCCGAGGTGGATCTTGCGACCTTTGACGTCGTCTGGCTGCGCCAGGACCCGCCCTTTGACATGGGCTATATCACAACCACCCATATCCTGGAGCGCATCCACCCCGGCACGCTGGTGGTGAATGATCCGTTCTGGGTGCGCAATTCGCCGGAAAAGCTGCTGGTCCTGAACTATCCGCAGCTGACTCCGCCCACCATGATTGCCCGCGACCTGGCGACCATCCGCGCCTTCAAGGCGCGGCATGGCGACATCATCCTGAAGCCGCTCTACGGCAATGGCGGGGCCGGCGTGTTCCGGCTGGACCCGAACGACCGCAACCTGGCCTCGCTGCACGAGCTGTTCACCGGCATGAGCCGCGAGCCGCTGATCGTGCAGAAGTTCCTTCCCGATGTCGCCAAGGGTGACAAGCGGATCATCCTGGTCGATGGCGAGCCGATTGGCGCGATCAACCGCGTGCCGCAGGCCGGCGAGACCCGGTCGAACATGCATGCAGGCGGGCGGCCGGAAAAGATCGGGCTGACCCCGCGCGACCTGGAGATCTGTGCAGCCATCGGGCCGGAGCTGAAGGCAAAGGGTCAGATCTTCGTCGGGATCGATGTGATCGGCGACTGGCTGACCGAGATCAACGTGACCTCGCCCACCGGCTTGCAGGAGCTGGAGCGGTTCGATGGCACCAATGGCGCCGCCCGCATCTGGGAGGTGATCGAAGCCAAACGCGCCGCCTGACCTGTCAGGATTTCGCACCGACAGGCAGCCTGTACCCCACCGCCTCGGCAATATGGGGCAGGCGCACGGCCGCGTCTTCGTCAAGGTCGGCGATCGTGCGGGCCACGCGCAGGATGCGGTGGTACCCGCGCGCCGAAAGCCCGAAGCGGTCGGCCACGCGCGACAACAGGGCGCGTCCGTCTTCGTCGGGCGAGGCGATCTCTTCCAGCAGCGCGCCTTCGGCATCGGCATTCACCCTCACACCGGCTTGATCGGCAAAACGCAGCGCCTGTCGCCGCCGGGCCTGCGCCACACGCCCCGCAACCACGGCAGAGCTTTCCCCGGTCGCGGGCAGGTCAAGGTCCGTGTAGGCCACCGGCGGCACTTCGAGGCGCAGATCGAACCGGTCCATCAGCGGGCCCGAGATGCGGCTCAGGTATTCGTCGCCGCAGATCGGCACCCGGGCGCAGGCGCGCGACGGGTCGGCCAGATAGCCGCATTTGCACGGATTGGCCGCCGCGATCAGCAGGAACCGGCAGGGATAGCGCACATGGGCATTGGCGCGCGACACCACCACCTCTCCGGTTTCAATCGGCTGGCGCAGCGTTTCCAGCACATTGCGTGGAAACTCGGGGAATTCATCCATGAACAGCACGCCATTATGCGCGAGGCTGATCTCGCCCGGCTTCGCCCCCTTGCCGCCGCCAACGATGGCCGCCATCGAGATTTGCGGGTTGGCAGCGTCAGACCCATACCAGCGATCTGTGCCATGCGCGGCGCGATACTGGTCAACAAAGTTTTGTGCATAGGCGGACAAGGGTCTTTTGCCGAAGGCATCAGGGCTGACCGAACGGGTACCAATTGCTAAATCACCCGCGCCCTCAAGATATGGGGCGGTGACGGCGCCGGTTGAGCCAAATAATGGCACCTTAACGTTTGCCCGACTCATGTTTTTACGAATCACAGCAAAGTCAGCTCCTAAGCCCACGACTAAGATTGCATCGACCTGACTGCGCTGCAAACGTGCGACCTGCGAGGTCATGTCTTGGCTGCGTTGGTTATAGGATTCAATCTGAACCTTAGCAGCAGGATTCGTAGCGGCGATTGATTTTTTGACGAGCTCAGCACCCGTGACGCCGTAAGCGGTGCTTTCATGAATGACACCGATGTTTTTGTACTGTTTGCCCAAGATTTGGCCCAGGCGAGTCGCTTCAGCTTCGTTGGTGATTGCCATCGACACGACGTTTTTACGCGGGGGTTGTTCTTTACCTTTTGGATAAATCACAGAAGGTGATTGTGCGAGGGGATTGCAGGTTGGTCGACCATCGGCTTCGAGCATGTCCATGGTGGCGAGTGAGGGGCCGCTGCCCGCGGGCGCGATGATGGCGACGATCTCTTTGTTATCCAGAATGCGGCGCATGTTTTGCACAGCTTTGTCTGGTACCAACTGATCATCCATGGCTTCGGCAAGTTCAATTTTTTTGCCGTCGATGCCACCTTTTTTGTTCCACTCGTCAATGGCAAGCATGACGCCGCGGCGATTGCCTTCACCAAATTCGTTGAACGGCCCAGTGAGCGCTGTTGTCATGCCAAGTTTGATGGTTTGTTGAGCACTGGCGACTGGGCTAGCCAATAACAGTGCCGCGGCAATTAGAGTCAAGCTGCTGTAATTTTTAGAAATAGTCATGACGGTCTCCTTTGGGTCTCGTATTTAAGTCACATTTGCGGTGACTTAATTTTTAGTATTTTTTGTATTCTGCCTGAAATTTGTAAACCGTGGTGAGACTTATTTCGATGCGCCGATTTGTTAGGCGGCGCATTCCGGGTAAATTGTTTCGCAAGACAACGGGTAAATCTCAGGCAGCCATTAGGTAGGTCTTACGCAGCTATTAGGTGGGTCTCAGGCAACTACGACGTAAGCCCGGGTCATTTTTAGCAGGCAAGCACTGTGCGAATGGTTAAATAGCCGATACCTTCATTTTTTAGCGATCAGGGTAACAGTGAAAGCCTTCTACTCCGACCATTTCGTTTTGCCTTTACCGGCTGGGCACCGCTTTCCGATGTCCAAGTACCGGCTCTTGCGCGATGCGGTGAGTGCCGAAAGCCATATTGAGTTAAACGAAGCGCCGGCCGCGACCGATACGCAAATCTTATTGGCTCATTCCCCCCGCTACCTACAAGCCGTCATTCGAGGCGAACTCACAGCCAAAGAGCAACGCGAGATTGGGTTTCCCTGGAGCCTCGAAATGGTCGAGCGCTCACGTCGCTCGGTTGGGGCCACACTCGCGGCCTGTGCGGCGGCAAGCGTTGACGGAATTTCAGTGAATCTTGCCGGCGGCACGCACCACGCTTATCGCGAGCGTGGCAGTGGTTTTTGTGTGTTTAATGATGCAGCGATAGCCGCAAAGGTTTTGCAGAAAAGCAGCAACCCCAAGACAAAGATTGCGATCATTGATCTGGATGTGCACCAAGGTGATGGCACCGCATCGATCTTTCAAGATGACCCGACGATCTTCACCTTATCCCTACATGGCGCGCGCAATTACCCGTTTAATAAGCAACAGAGCTCGCTCGATGTGCCTTTGCCCGATGGCTGCCAGGATGAGCCGTACCTCGAGGCTCTGGCTGCAGCCTTGGCACAGCTCAACGCAAGCTTCGAGCCCCAGTTTGTGCTTTACCTGGCTGGCGCCGATCCCCACGAGTCTGATCGCTTAGGCCGCTTGAAGGTCACGAAGGCCGGCATGGCCGCTCGTGATCTGATGGTGATGCAGTATGTGCAGAGTCAACGCTGTCCAATGGCGATCATGATGGCGGGAGGGTACAGCACCGACGTGAATCAGATCGTCGATATTCACTTGCAAACGGTTCGTTTAGCTGCCGCCCAACTCAAGAGGGGCTGACGATCTGGTCGGCAACATACCCAACGCTTCGCTTGGCCGCGTACCCAACGCCTAACTTGGCACCGGGCCCAGCGACTCGCTTGGTAATCTGCCCGACAACCGATTCGGCACTACACTATTCGGACTAAAAACAATCGCGTCAGCTGTCGGAGGTCATCTAGCATCTCTGCTTCAGCAGCAAGGTTTCACAGGAGAAAAAATGAAAATCGCAGTCGTGGGTTCAGGGTTGATTGGTCAGGCATGGGCGATTGTCTTTGCTCGCGGTGGTCATGAGGTCAAAATGTGGGATGGCGACCCTAAGGCTGTGACGTTGGCGTTTAGGCTGATTGAAGAGCAGGTTGCTGACCTTCAGGCCGCTGGTTTAATTACGGACCCGAAAGGTTTGGTGTCGCGTATCAGCGCAAGCGCCACGCTTGAAGAGGTTTTGCAAGACGTTGACTACGTGCAAGAGAATTTGCCTGAGCGCGTTGAGATGAAGATCGAAATTTTTGCCAAAATGGATAAGCTAGCGTCACCCACGACGGTGTTGGCAAGCTCCACGTCAAGCATTCCAGCCTCAGCCTTTAGCGAAAACTTACCCGGGCGCTCGCGCTGTCTGATTGCCCATCCGGTCAATCCCCCGTACTTGATCCCCGTTGTGGAAATTTGCGGAGCCCCCTGGACCGATGCCGCTGTCGTGCAAAAAGCTTGGGATGTCATGGAAAGCGTCGGTCAAAAACCAGTCAAAATTCATCGCGAATTGCGTGGATTTATTCTGAATCGCTTACAAGGCGCTTTGCTGCGCGAGGCGTTCAGGTTGGTTGAGCAGGGCTACGTGGACGCAGATGGTTTAGATATCACCATCCGTGAAGGGTTGGGGTTACGTTGGTCATTTATGGGGCCCTTTGAGACCATCGATTTGAATGCCCCCGACGGTTTGGCAGACTATGCGCATCGGTTTGACGAGATGTATCAAGCGATGTCAACCGAACAGACCTCAACCGACCACTGGTCGGAAGAGATTATTGCCAAACTCGAAGCCGCGCGGCGCGCGATTTTGCCAAAAGACCAGCTGCTGGCGCGTCGTTTATGGCGAGATCGCAGGCTGATGGCTTTGGCAGCGCATAAAAAGGCGGTTGAGTCGTAAAGACCCTACAGTCGTTGAATATTCTTGATTCAGAATGTTACAAATTTTGCTTCACTTCGTCACAAAGCCCGCTTACACTCGCGCCAGAGGTCAGGTGCAGGCGCGGTTTGAAGGCGATCTGTGTAGCTGATGCTCCAAATTCCCTAGTTCAAATTGTCAGGAGGCTATATGGCCCAGCTCAAAGGTTCTAAAACAGAACAGTGCCTGAAAGACGCTTTCGCAGGCGAATCACAGGCAAATCGTCGTTATCTGTATTTCGCAAACAAGGCTGACGTTGAAGGTCAACCCGACGTTGCCGCATTGTTCCGCTCAACCGCCGAAGGCGAGACTGGCCACGCCCACGGTCACCTCGAGTTCTTAGAGGCTTCTGGTGATCCAGCAACAGGTTTGCCAATGGGTTCAAGCCGTAACAATCTGGCTTCAGCTGTTCATGGCGAAACCCATGAGTACACCGACATGTACCCAGGCATGGCCAAAACAGCTCGCGCTGAGGGCTTTGACGAAATTGCTGACTGGTTTGAAACACTCGCTAAAGCCGAGCGTTCACACGCCAATCGCTATCAGAAAGCGTTAGACGCCTTGGTCGACTAAAAGTCAGCCAGCGCTTGGGCATGAAGGCAAGAGCCCTCATGCACCGATGCTAGACCTGTGGCCGGCTTTGCTGGTCACAGTTTTTTAAGCACTGGTTTCTAGGATCCCCGTTTTCTTGGGTACGGGTGCGGTCGGTAACTCTTTAAATAGCTGTTTCTTGCAATAAATAAGGATCTCTTATGTCAAACCGCGAAGGCAATCTCGACGCGCCCACCCGCCACCCTTTAGACTGGACCAATCCAGACTTTTACGACGAAGGTAAGCTGCACACGGAAATGGAACGCGTGTTTGACCTGTGTCACGGCTGTCGCCGCTGCGTCAACTTGTGCGGTTCGTTTCCAACCATGTTTGACCTGATTGATGAGACCGAAGACGGCGAAGTGCATGGTGTTGATAAAAAAGACTACAAGAAAGTCGTTGACCAATGCTTTTTGTGTGATGTTTGTTATGTCACGAAATGCCCTTACGTGCCACCCCACCCTTGGAACCTAGACTTTCCGCATCTGATGTTGCGTGCCAAAGCGGTGAGTTTCAGAAAGGGCGAGACCACGATGCGTGACGCCGTATTGTCGTCAACCGACAAACTCGGTATGTTCGCGGGCATCCCGATCGTGACCGAAGCTGTTAACGCTGTGAATAAAACCGGTGTGATGCGTTCGCTCATGGAGAGCACTCTCGGTGTTGATAAAAAAGCCTGGATTCCAGAATACGCACCGAAGACCTTTGCGCAAGTGGCAAAGCCTTCGGCTGATTTGCCTGTGGTGAATGGTGAAAAAACACCTGGAAAAGTCGCGATTTATGCAACCTGTTATGTCAACTACAACGAGCCTGGCATTGGTCAGGACCTCATTAAGATTTTGCAACACAACAAGATCCCTTACGAATTGGTCAATAAAGAAGCCTGCTGTGGGATGCCTAAGCTCGAGCTGGGCGATCTTGACGCCGTTGCCGAAAATAAAGACAAAAATATTCCGAAGCTTGCCAAGCTCGCCCGCGAGGGCTATGCAATTTTGACTCCTATTCCCTCCTGTACGTTGATGTTTAAGCAAGAGCTCCCGCTGATGTTTCCAGACGAGGCAGACGTCCAGCTTGTGAAAGGTGCGATGTGGGATCCCTTCGAGTACTTCATTGCGCGAAATAGAGACGGCTTGCTGAGCACAGATTTCACAGAGCCTCTTGGCCATGTGAGCTATCACGTTCCCTGTCACTCGCGTGTGCAAAACGTGGGTAAGAAAACAGCTGAGATGTTGAAATTGGTGCCTGGCACTGAAGTCAATGTGGTTGAGCGTTGCTCTGGTCACTCGGGTACGTGGGGCGTGAAAAAAGAGTTTCACGATACCGCGATGAAGATTGGTAAGCCCGTATTCAAAGCCATGGCTAACAACGAGCCTGATTACATCAGTTCAGACTGCCAACTCGCTGGCCATCACATTGAACAAGGCATGCAAGAAAACGGTTTGGCCAGCGCTGAGATGGCGCACCCGTTGACCTTGATTGCAAAGGCTTACGGACTTTAAACAGTGCATTTGAAAAATAACGACGAGAACAGCATGACCAAAATCACGCGCGAAAGCTTGATGACCTTAGAGGCGTACCACAAGGCTCGCCCTGAAATGCGTAAACAAGCGATTGAACAAAGGCGCTTGCGCACAGTCTCTTTGGGCGAGCACGTTAATATCATTTTTGAAAATGAATTTTTAATGCGTTACCAGATTCAAGAGATGTTGCGCGTTGAAAAGATTTTTGATGAAGAGGGAATTCAAGATGAATTGCATGCCTATAACCCCTTAGTGCCAGATGGCTCGAACTTTAAAGCCACCATGATGCTCGAATATCCTAACGAGGCGGATCGCAAACTTGCGCTGGCTAAGCTCATGGGTATCGAACACAAGATGTTTGTGCAGGTCGAAGGGCAGCCAAGGGTGTATGCGATTGCGAACGAAGACCTTGAGCGCTCGACCGATACCAAAACCTCAGCGGTGCATTTTTTGCGCTTTGAGCTTCCCCCTGCAGCTAAAAAATCATTGCAGACAGGTGCCCAAATGATGGTTGGCTGTGAGCACCCTGAGTACCCGATGCACGTTCAAACCCTGCCTGACGCGACCCTGGCATCTTTGGTACAAGATTTAAGCTAATTGGCGGTCGTAATCTTGGCGTAACGCCCTAGAGTCTGGCCTTGACTGGTCGGGTCAGACACTTGGGCGTCCGAATCTAAGGGTATCTGCCAATGCCCCAGCCTGTGAATTTTCGACTTAAACGCTGACATTTCGTTATGATGATGGGCTAGCGTGGTGGTGGCCTGGGCTCTGAGCCCGGCGCTGGACAGCCTGAGCCTGGGCGAGGCCACGGCCCAAAGCCTGGGCCTGCCGCTGACCCGCATGCGCGCCGTGCTGGTGCTGGTGCTGGCCCTGGCCACCGGCACGGCCGTGGCCCAGACCGGGCTGATCGCGTTCGTGGGACTGGCCGCACCGCACCTGGTGCGCTCGGTGGTCAAGACCACGCACGGCCATCTGATGCTGCTGTCCAGCCTGGTGGGTGGCGTGCTGCTGTTGGCCGCCGACATCCTGGCCCGCGGACTGATTGCGCCGCAGGAGCTGCCCGTGGGCGTGCTGACCGCCGTGCTGGGTGGAGATCGGAAGAGCACACGTCTGAACTCCAGTCACGCCA
>CALCPT010000343.1 GCA_937897265.1 uncultured Alcaligenaceae bacterium | reverse complement strand
TTCCGATCTTCGAAAAAAATATGGTTCAGACCATACAGCGTGTCAAAGCCAAGCACCCGAGAGCAATTATTGTCGTGACGTCTGTGCAAGATTTCAATGTAAGAAGAAGAAACGTGGCTTTGACTTGGGATTTTGCGAGCCTAGCTCGACGAGTCGCTTTCGAAAATGACAGTCTGTTTTACGATTGGTATCGCATTGCTGGCGCAAGAGGGTCGATGAACATCTGGACGGCCTATGGGCTCGCAAGCCCTGACAATATTCATTTGACTGGGCTTGGTTACGCGGTCAAAGGCGAATTATTTGCACAGGCTCTTTTAAATACGTTGGGGCGCTTGAAATCCGAGCCATCTATCAAGAGACTTGAGCTTGCCACTACGGCGACAATTCAGCCCCATTCCGTAGTGGGGTGGTTAAAAGAGCAGTCACCTGTGCCGCGCAGGGATTTGTTTTATCGACGACCCTAAATCTGAGCGCTTCACCCAGTCGATCGTTACTTTGCAGACCTGGGGATCAAGATGGATGAGCCCGCACTAATGTGAGCACCGCGCGCAAGCGGATTTATCTCATAAAGTTGTGTGACATTGATATTGTGTTTTTTTGCAATGTCCTCTGGGCGCTGTGCTTGTGAAACAACAATAGTTTCCCACGCTGAGAACCGCTCTTGATGCGTCAGATAATTGGTTAAAAATACATCGACCTGAGCCGAAGGTAATAATATTTTATGTCCACCTGTGCCTCGGATGAGAGGCTTGTTGAAAGATGGATTCAAATACAAAAAATCACTCACTGAAATTTCAGCGAGGTCAGCTGCAATGTTGATGTCGATATTGTGTGTGGCTGCAACCTCAACAAAGTATGGTTGATGTGCCACGGTTGGCAAAGTAATCTTGTAACGTTCAGGCTCAGTAATCAGTTCACGCCAGGCCATGAGTTTCGCGATGTACGCCTGAATGACGCGAGGCAGATTGAGATGGTCATAGTCAACCGGTAGTTTGAGTGCCTGTTGTCTGCGTACGACGGACATGACATTACCTGGCCCCCAGTTGTAGGCAATGAGGGCCAAACGCCAGTCACCGAACTGCGCGTATAGGGATTGCAATAAATCTAACGCCGCTTGAGTCGAAAGCAAAATGTCGCGTCGGTCATCTGAAAAGAAATTTGCAGACAGATTCAAGCTTTTACCGGCAGCGGGCATCAAGCCCCACAACCCTGCGGGTTGCAAGCCATTTTTTGACTTTGGATTAAAGCCGCTTTCCAGAAAGGGGATTAGCGCCACTTCGGCAGGCATGTCTCGCGCTGCGACTTCTTGCAGGATATAAAACATATACCGCGAGGCGTGTTCAAGATTGATCTGCACGCTTGCCTGACTAGATGCCACGACACGCGCTTGCTGTTCAATTGGGCCGCGATTGGCTACCGTTAACTGAAAGCGTGCCCGCATCTCAGACCAAAGGTCTTTATCATTCGCTGGCAATCTCGCAGTCGGTGAAGCGGCAGGCGATATGCTTGTGTTCGGGTTTGGGTTCGAGATCGCAGGCTCGGGCACAAGGCTTGGTGCCGTGACTACCGCCTGAGCCGTGTTCAGCAGACCGCAAAACAACAGCAGACCAAACGAGCTTAGGAAATTATCAACTGTGCGAGTACGAAGCATTAGGGATTGCTTTTTTGGATGATCTTTATGTGTTGCAGTGCGGCACGCGCTTAGCAAGTTAAGTCTTGTAACACGAAGTGCCGTCGCAAGGATCGTGTGCTGCGTCGCATCATCGTGTGTGTGTCGCAGCGCATTTATTGATTTCGGTCTGGTGCCTGGACCGACTTTCTATGCTAAAAAAGTAGTCAATCAACTCCGTTAGGTAGTGCGCTCACTTAGGGCTTAAGTACTGCTTGTGATAAAAATCGAGAGAGACAACTTGAAAAATAATAAAAGACGACAGCTTCTTCTGGGCGCGGGTTCGATCTCTGCTCTCGGCATGCACTCAGCATTTGCTCAGCAGTTTCCGTCGCGGCCGATAAAAATTATTGTGCCTGCATCTCCGGGTACGGCGATCGACGCCACGGCTAGATTTTTTACAGAGCCGCTCTCAAGACGCTTAAATACCCCTGTGCTGGTCGATAACCGCTCAGGGGCGGGTGGACTGCTTGGCTATACAGGCGCGGCCAACTCGCCAGCGGATGGCTATACGATTATCTTGACTGGGATCCCGCTTTATTTGTTGCCGCTGGCCGAGGAGAGAGCTACCCCATTTGATCCAATTAAAGACTTTGCGCCTGTTGCACGGGTGTTGCGTGTTCCCTTAGCGGTCGTTGTGTCTAATGAATCAACCTATCAGTCCTTGCCTCAGTTACTGGACGCCATGAAAAAAAATCCAGACTTAGTGACTTACTCGTCACAAGGGATTGGTAGTACAGCGCATCTTTGCTCTGTGGTGTTAAACGATGCGAGTGCAACGAAGGGAAAACACATTAGCTATAAGGCAACCAGCTCAGCCATTACAGATGTCGCAGCCGCTCGAATTGACTTTACCTGCCAAACGCCGGCCGGCGTGTTGCCTCTGGTGCAAGCGAAAAAGCTACGTGTGTTGGCTGTGACAGGCTCAAGTCGCTGGGAAGCCATGCCCGATATTCCCACG
>CALCPT010000342.1 GCA_937897265.1 uncultured Alcaligenaceae bacterium | reverse complement strand
GACTGGAGTTCAGACGTGTGCTCTTCCGATCTCGCATTTTTCGCGATGTCACGCGCGATAACGTTGGCAAACGCATGGCCATTTTGTTGTTTGAAAAAGGCCGAGGCGAAATCGTAACGGCCCCAGTCATCCGCGGCGAGATTCCAGGTGGTCAGGTACAAATTTCGGGCAGTATGTCTGCCGAAGAAGCAGCAGATACCGCATTGCTGCTGCGCGCCGGCTCGCTGGCCGCACCAATGGAAATCATCGAAGAACGTACGATTGGCCCTAGTTTGGGTGCCGAAAACATCTCTAAGGGCTTTAATTCAACGCTCTATGGATTTGTAGCGATCGCGATTTTCATGCTGATCTACTATCACCTGTTCGGAGTCTTCTCAACGGTCGGCCTCGCACTAAACGTCCTGATGCTGTTGGCGATTCTCTCAATGTTGCAAGCCACGCTCACCCTGCCAGGTATCGCGGCGATTGCCCTGACGCTTGGTATGGCAATTGACGCAAACGTGCTGATTAATGAACGTATTCGCGAAGAACTGCGTAATGGCGAAGCGCCTCAGCAAGCGATCAGTTTGGGCTTTGATCGTGCTTGGGGCACGATTCTTGACTCGAACCTCACCACCTTGATCGTAGGCGTTGCTCTGTTGGTATTCGGCTCTGGTCCTGTGCGCGGTTTTGCGGTGGTGCATTGCTTGGGCATTTTGACCTCTATGTTTACCTCAGTGGTGGGTGTACGCGCCTTGGCAAACCTCTGGTACGGACGTCAAAAGAAACTGCAATCTATTTCGATCGGCACCATCTGGAAACCTAAAGACTGAACGCAACACTGAACTTCACGCTCGGCAGGGCATTCGCTCTGTCGGCAATTGCTTAGTACCTCAAAGATCATGGAACTTTTCAGAATCGGTCGCACTATCCCCTTCATGCGCCACGCGTTGGTCTTGAATGCGATTAGCTTTATCACGTTTGTTCTTGCTGTTTTCTTTATCGTGACTCGGGGCTTTCATCTATCGATTGAATTCACCGGCGGCACCGTGATGGAAGTCAACTACACGCAAGCTGCGCCGATCGAACAAGTGCGTACGGTCATATCCGGCTTGGGCTACAGCGACTTTCAGGTACAAAATTTTGGTACCTCGCGCGACCTGATGATTCGCTTACCCCTCACCCCTGGGCAAAGCTCGGCCACGCAAAGCGAGATCGTCATGAAAGCGCTCAAGGCTGCGGATGGGACCGTCGAGTTGCGACGCGTCGAGTTCGTTGGACCGCAGGTCGGTCGCGAACTCGTCGAGAATGGTTTGCTCGCGTTGCTATTCGTGATCATCGGAATTGTTCTCTACTTGGCCATTCGCTTTGAATGGAAGTTTGCCGTTGCAGGCGTATTGGCCAACTTGCACGACGTTGTCATTATTTTGGGGTTTTTCGCCTTTTTTGGCTGGGAGTTTTCACTTTCAGTACTGGCAGGTGTACTTGCGGTGTTGGGTTACTCGGTCAACGAGTCAGTGGTGATCATGGATCGAATCCGTGAAAACTTTCGCAAAGAACGCACCATGTCGGTGGACGAAGTCATCAATGGCGCAATCACACAGACCATTTCGCGCACCATCATCACCCATGGCAGCACACAAATGATGGTGATGGCCATGCTCATTTTTGGTGGCCCAACCCTGCACTACTTTGCGCTAGCGCTGACCATTGGCATCTGGTTTGGTATTTATTCTTCAGTATTCGTGGCGGCTGCGATTGCAATGTGGTTAGGCGTCAAGCGCGAAGACCTCATCAAACCGGTCAAAAAAGTCGAGCAAGCGGACGAAGTCTACGAGGAGTAGCCCCGAGACGACAGCTCTAGCCTCCGCCGGTCTATGGCGGCCAGCAATGCTCCTGTTGTGCTTCAGCGTTACACTAATGTTTTATCCTCTTAGCCCACGGGATCAACACCCGCCTCGGCGCCATCATGCAAAATCCTGACACTTCAGTACTACCTGACTCGGCCTCAGACCCCAAAAAAGTCTTCATCCGCACCTTTGGTTGCCAGATGAATGAATACGACTCTGCCAAAATGCTTGATGTCCTTGGACAAGATCATGGTGCAGTTCTCACAAAAAGTGCCGATGACGCCGACATCATTTTGTTTAATACCTGTTCGGTACGCGAGAAAGCTCAAGAAAAAGTTTTTT
>CALCPT010000341.1 GCA_937897265.1 uncultured Alcaligenaceae bacterium | reverse complement strand
CCTACACGACGCTCTTCCGATCTTGAGCTGAGCTATCAAACTGCACAAGTAAGAAAAACAAAAAGATGAAAAGAAAAAATAAATTACGAGACTAAGGAAGAACAAAATGGTGGGCTGGCGCGCAAAGCTAGGGTTTCTTGTTCCGGCCGGCACTCCGACCGTCGAGCCAGAAATGTTTGAGATGGCCCCTAAAGGCGTCTCTGTGCACTTTGGCCGCATGATTTCTCGCGGTGCCGACGGCACCTTGAACGGCATCGAAGCGCGCATCGCCACGCAGATCGAACACCTTGACGAGTCGGTCGAGATGCTGTCAATGATTAAACCTGAGGTCATTGCTTTAGCGCACACCGCCACAAGCTATTACCTCGGACGTCAAAAAGAAGCAGACCTGACCAAACGTTTAGAAGATCGCTTTGGCCTGCACTTCATTACCGCCTTCGGCAGCGTCATCACGGCTCTGAACGAGCTCGGCATCACAAAAGTTGCGCTAGGCACACCCTACGACGAAAACTTAACCATGCAGGGCAAACAAAACCTTGAAAGCTATGGCATCGAAGTCGTCAAGTTTGATTGGTTGCGTAATGTTCGCAGCATCTTTGAAGAACCACCAAACCGCGCCTATCGCTTAGGTAAATCTGTCGACGTTCCTGGCGCGCAGGCCGTCTTTTTAAGTGGCGTCGGAATGCCAACCATATCGATCGTCGGTGCTCTCGAGCAAGACTTAGGCAAACCCGTGATCTCAAGTTCTAGTGCCATGATGTGGAATGCGCTGCGCCTGGCTGGGGTATCGCCGGTTTTGCCGGGCTATGGGTCACTACTGGCTTAGGGGCTTCTAGATAGAGCTCTTGACGATCTCAAAGCTGACTAATCACTGAAAATTTTGATGCACAGGAAAAACGCTGATGTATAAAAAAATTAAAGTTCAACCTCTTGCAGGTGCCTTAGGTGCCGAGATCTTTGGGATCGATCTTTCAACCGAGATCGACGCTGCCACGTTAGCCGAAGTGCGCCAGGCACACCTCGAGCATTTAGTGATTTTCTTTCGCGACCAAAACGCTTCGGATCTTGACTTGGCCCGTTTTGCCTGCAACTTTGGCGAACTCGCCATGCTCCCACCACACAGGCAAGTGCCAGGAAACTTTCCTGAGCTGTTAGTCATCGATAAGAAACCCGAAGGTACGCTCGTGTTTGGCTGGGAATGGCATACCGACACGAGCCACCTCGAGATCCCCCCATTAGGCTCTGTGTTGGCCGCTCGTATCCTGCCTTCGGTGGGCGGTGACACACTTTTCGCCAATCAATACATGGCGTATGACACGCTCTCATCGGGCATGAAGGAAATGCTCAAGGATCTTCGTGCTGTGCACTCGAATGGCCGAATTCTGGCTTCGTTAGCCGTCGACGATATTCTGCCGCCGGGACAAGACTGCTCTGCGCAGGCAACACTTTCATCAGTACATCCGGTGGTTCGCACCCATCCGGATACTGGCAAAAAAGCGCTTTACGTCAATGTGATGCACACCGAACGGTTCGAAAATATGACTGTTTCTGAGAGTGCACCACTCTTGAAGTATTTATATGATCACGCCACGCGTCCCGAATTCAGCTGTCGGTTTCGTTGGCAACCCAGGTCGATTGCCTTCTGGGACAACCGCTGCTGCCAGCACTTGGCATTAGCCGACTACCCAGGGCAACGGCGCTTAATGCACCGCGTACAAATTCGCGGCACAAAACCGATTTAAAACGTGACACAAATCATGAGCCACTTTCTGAGACTACGTTTTTTGACTTCGTCCTTCGCGTATTCGGTTTGCTTATTGTCTTGCCTTTGGCTCACTGAGAGCGTAGCGCAAACCTATCCGACCAAAACCATTCGATTAATTGTGCCCTACGCTGCGGGTGGTGGCACCGATGTGTTAGGTAGAGGCCTGGCGCAAAAACTGTCTGAAGCTCTTGGGCAACCCGTGATCGTTGAAAATCGACCAGGTGCAGACGGAATGATTGGCTCTGAAGTGGTTGCCCGAGCTAATCCTGATGGCTACACACTACTGTTTAACTCAAGTAGCCACGGCATCAACCCGTCGATTCATCCGAAGATCGGCTTTGACACCATGCGAGACTTACGCTGCATTAGTCAAACAGCGACTCAGCAGATGATTCTGGTGGTGCATCCTACGTTACCAGTGAACTCGGTGAAAGAACTCATCGCCTATGCCAAGGCCAATCCAAACGTGTTGAACTTTTCATCGTCGTCAAAAGCAACACAATTGCCAATGGAACTCTTTAACTGGATGGCAGGCGTGAGCATGACCAACGTTCTGTACAAAGGCTCTGGTCCTGCAACCACCGACTTACTTGCCGGAAGAATTCAAACGAGTTTTGGTGGGGCAGCCTCGGTCGTTCAACACATCAATGCTGGAAAATTGCGCGCACTTGCGATTGGAGATAAGCGTCGCTCGCAACTCACACCCAATATTCCAACGGTCGCTGAAGAGGGCCTGCCAGATTTTTACTCTGTCCTGTGGTCTGCGATGTTTGCCCCCGCGGGTACCCCGCCAGCCATTATCGAGCAGTTGAATGCGGCGGTCGTTCGAATCTTGAAAGACCCTCAATTCAAAGCAAAAGCTGAGCAGCAAGGATTTGAAACCGATGGGACCTCAGCCCAAGCCTGCGACAGCTTTGTTCAGCAAGAAATTAATAAATGGGCTGACGCGATCAAGCAAGCAGGGATCAAGCCGGAGTAACTGCAGGCAACCTGCGGGCTCGATGGCTGTATCTCGACCATATCGATTAGATCAAGCCTGGCAGCGCGGTGCTCTAGGGCGCCGCACGTCTCTTTTGTGCGGCGCACCATGTCTTTGGATTTTGTCGCAAATCCCTCGACAAAGAATCTGTTGCGAGACCGGTGCAACGGTAGTAACCTCAACGGCACAAATCATTTTCAAAGAGGCTCGTCATGTCCGTGCACAATCTCAATGTCAAACAACAGTCTGACGCCGTTCAACAAGCAAAAATTCACCTGGCCGCTGCTAATCGCCTTGCTGTGCTCGACGACTTGCACGAAGGCATTGACAATCATTTCACGATGATCGTACCTGGTCGTAAAGACCAGTACCTGATTTCGCCCTTCGGTTTGCATTGGTCAGAAGCGCGTGCAAGCGACATGATGATTTTTAATGAAAACGGCGACACACTTGAAGGCGTAGGCGTGGTTGAGCGTTCGGCAAAGTGTATCCATGCTCCGCTGCATCGCATCACGGGTGCCAACGTTGTTCTGCACACCCATCAAAACTGGGCGCTGGCCTTGAACATGCTGCAAAACAATCGTCTGTTGCCGGCTAGCCAGACTGCGGCCTTCTTCATGGGCATTACGGCCTACGACGACACTTACTTAGGCGTAGCAGATGGCTTGAGCGAAGGCGAACGACTGGCCGCCCAGATCGGCAACAACAAAGTGTTGTTCATGAAAAATCACGGCGTGGTGGTGGTGGGTGACACGGTCGCACAAGCCTACAAGCGTCTGTACAAACTTGAGCGCGTCTGTCGTGCGCAGGTTTTGGCGATGAGCACCGGTCAACCAATTCAGTTGTTGCCAGACGAAGTCGTACACAACGTGCAAAACACAGCACCTGGCGATAGTCATTCGCGTGAAGAGCGCGACAACTTGTTCTTTGCCGCCATGATGCGTGTGTTAGATCGCGAATTGCCAGGCTACGCTGACTAAGCCTGGGCACGAACACTGAATCCTTGACTAGACGGGGTTCAGTGGCGCCCGCCATGCTGTGGCGGGCATCATCACCCCTCCTCGATTACCTGGTTCAACTGAGCCGTAACGCTGTGCCCATTCTGGTGCAAGCGCACGAGCCTCGGGCGACGATAACCACAAGCGCAACAAATGCCTCTTGCGCGTTGGCTCACTCCAGTCTTCGAAGGCAGTGCGATCATGCAACAAGGTGTGATTGTGAACAAACTGCATATCACCCGCCTCTAAGCGCATTAAAAAATTTAAATCGGCGCTATTGGCAAGTGCGTCAAAGCAATCCAGCGCTTCAAGATGCATAGGGGTTAAACGTAACGCGTCCTCAAAGCGCTGAGCAGAGTCAATATATTGACGCTGATAGATGGTTGACATCAATCCCTGATACCAACTGAAGACCGGAATTTCAAAAAAAGGTTTTTGACCCGGAGCAACCTCGCCTCGCCGATCGGTTGCTATCGGATCAAACAGCAACGCAGCCAACTGGGGGTGCAACGCGCGCATTTGGTTATAGATGGTGTTTGAAGAGACTAAGGCAGAATCGCCA
>CALCPT010000340.1 GCA_937897265.1 uncultured Alcaligenaceae bacterium | reverse complement strand
AGCGCGCGTGGAAGTCGGGCAGCGCCGGGATCAGCACCAGCAGGCCCAGCGAAGCGGGCACGTCGATGCGCAGCCATGTGCCGGAAACTTCATATATGTTGACCGCGGTGTTCGCGGCAATGGTGTCGACAATCGCTGGAGCCAAACCAATGGTTGGCTCATCAAGCAGAAGCAACTTTGGGTCAGCCATGAGAGCTCGCGCAACCGCGACCATTTGCTGTTGCCCGCCGCTTAGGCTAGCTGCACGGACGTTTAGTTTTGCTCTTAAGGCAGGAAAATATTCCAACGTCTGTTCAAAATCACGGGCGATTGCAGCTTTGTCTGAGCGCTGAAAAGCACCCATCTGTAAGTTCTCTGCGACTGTCATGCTTTTA
Organism: uncultured Alcaligenaceae bacterium; assembly: GCA_937897265.1. Taxonomy (GTDB): domain Bacteria; phylum Pseudomonadota; class Gammaproteobacteria; order Burkholderiales; family Burkholderiaceae_B; genus Zwartia. The sequence continues at coordinate 3,928 of CALCPT010000340.1, read as the reverse complement.
AAAAGACGTCGCCCTTCGGGTACTAAGATTAGTCCCTGTTTGACCAAAGCGTCGGTCTCTGTGTGACTAATGTTTTTTCCAAAAAGCTCGATGCCAGTACTCTGTGACGGCAGTAAACCAGTCAATGCTTTCATCGTCGTCGATTTGCCCGAGCCGTTCGAGCCAATGATCGTCGTAATTTTTCCACGAGCGACTGAAAAACTGATGTCCTTGACGGCAGGCACAATTCCGTAGTTCACAACGAGATCAGTGACCTTGAGTGCGTAGTCGGTTGTCATGCGCGTTTACCTAAGTACGCAGAAATTACCGCGGGATTTTGCTTGATTTCTAAAGGTGAGCCGGTGGCTAAAAAAACGCCATGATCAAGCACCACAATGCGATCGCAAATCTCCATGACGGCTTTCATATTATGTTCAACTAACAAAATCGAAATCTTAAATTCGTCGCGAATTCGCCTAAAGATCGCAAGTGCACCACCTACCTCAGTCTGATTTAAACCTGTAAGGGGTTCATCTAAGCAGAGCAATTTGGGGCGTGTCGCAAAGGCGATGGCGATACTGACCATGCGTTGTAAACCATGCGGTAAATTGCCGGCGATTTCTTGTAGATGATCTGAAAGGTTGAGTATTTCGGCGGTTTCGTGAACGCGACGGACGCGCTCGCTTTTTACACGAATCGTGCTGAACGTCGCGATCAGAATGTTGTCATAGACTGTCATGTCCGTCAGCAGGCTGTCGTGTTGAAAGGTGCGCACTAGGCCCTTGTGGCAGACTTGTGCCGTGTTCATCTTTGAAATGTCTTCGCCTAAAAACTCGATGCGACCCTCAGATGCAGTATAAAAACCACTCACGCAATTAAAGGTTGTGCTTTTGCCAGCGCCATTAGGCCCGATCAACCCAAGGATTTCGCCTTTCTGTACATCAAAACTTAAATTTGAGACAGCGGTTAGGCCACCAAAACGACGAGTGAGTTTGTCGACTTTTAATAAGATCTCTGTTGTCATTTTTTCGTCTCGCGCTCAGTGCCTGGCTGCAGCTTGAGGTTTTGGAGCAAGGCCCAAAAATTTTCTGATGATTCCGACCAAACCATCTGGCATCAGCAAGACAGCAATGACGATTGCCGCGCCGTAGAAAATATGTTCGAACGGACCAAACCCCATCGCCACTTGAGCGAGTAAGGTCAAGACAGAGGCGCCTAAAATAGGGCCCGCGATGTGGGATTCTCCGCCGACTTTAATGTAAGCCAGTGTGTATACCGCCAATAGAAAGCTGAAGTCATCAGGGCTAATGACGTTATTGGCATGCGCGAGTAGCGCGCCACCGATACCCGCCACAAACGATGAGATCGCCAAACACATGACTTTTGTTAAATGAACATTGATCCCGACCGTCTGAACGATCGCATCATTATTACGAATGGCAACTAAGACTTTTCCAAAGTCGCTTTGCTCGATTTTGTAGAGCACAATTAAACTTAAGAGCACAACTCCAACGACAAAGGTTGGGTAATAGTCATTTAACAAAACGGGTGGGAACACGCCAAGCATGCCCGAGTTGCTGCCAATATAGTCAATCTGCGTGTAGACCATTCTTAGCACTTCGGTGAAGGCAAAACTGATCAACATAAAATACGGTCCCTTCGTGCGTAGCGTGATGTAACCCACGATCAGACTAAGCAACGTTGCCGCTAGCGCGGCGCTGGCTAAGGCGATCACAAACGGTAAACCGAGTTTTGTGGTGCAAACGCCGGCAATATACGCACCCACGCCTGCGAACCCAGCGATTGCAAAATTTAATTCACCAATCAATTGAACAAAGCGAAAGCTTGCCGCAAGCAAGATATTGATGGCAACCCAAATGACTAAGCTCGCAGCAAAGCCAGTGCCAGTAAACAGACTGCCGCCAAGAACCAGCAAGCTGAGGAGGGCGACATAAAGGATGGTTGAACCGCGCGCGTTACCCATTACCCATGATCCCTTTCGGACGTACCAGCAATACCAGCATGGTGATGACAAACATTGCTAGCGTCGCAAGCGAGGGGTCAAAATAATAGCCACCTACACTTTCGATCACAGCGATTAAGATGCTGCCGATGATCGAACCTGGAATACTCCCCAGGCCGCCGATCACAATGGCGATAAAGCCTTTGATGAGAAAGTCGCTTCCAACATTCGCACTAATGACAGTGACTGGCGCCAGAAGTGCGCCAGCAATCGCGGCTAAAAAGGTTGCGATTAAAAATCCATACAGAGCAGTTTTTCGGTAAGGGATGCCCTGAAGCATCGCAGCCTCATGGTCTTCGGCGACCGCGCGCAAAGACTTGCCAAGTTTAGTTGCTGCAATCAGCCAACACATCGTAACGGCGACTAGTAAAGCAATCAGAGTGAGGACCAGTCTTTGGGTAGTGATGGCTCCTCCAAGAATGCGAAGATTGCCTTCGATCAGATCGGGCAATTTAATGGGTACGCCACCAAAGAACTCTAAAAATAAACCTTGTATTAAAAGCGAAAGCCCGACTGACAAGACGAACGAGCCCACCATGTCGCGTTGAAATTTTTTGAAAGCAAAATGATAAAGAAACCAGCCGCAAGCCATCGTCGCTAAAACAGAAACAGCTCCAGCTGCACCGTAAGCCACGACAAGCGGTACAGACGGGTTGTTTAACCAGGGGACGAGGACGGCGATTAATAAAAGTACTAAACCAAAAAATTCGCCGTGTGCGAAGTTCACGACCTTCATGACACCAAAAATCAATGTCAGTCCAAGCGAAAACAGGATGTAGGCCGCACTAATCTGCAGGCTATTTAAAAAGAGTTGCCCAAAAATCTCCACTGTCTTGCACCTTCAAGCGGTTAGTCGTCAGCAAAAAATCAGAGACCGAACCCAAGGCTGGTCTCTGTCGGCCAAACGGCTTATTTTGCGGCGGCTAAACGAGCCTTGAGCTCTTCGGGAATAATGCGTGTCAACTCGACCATCTTGCCATCTTGAACCTGCGTAATCATGACCGGCACTTGCATTTGTTGTGGGCTGTCATAGACAGCTTTGCTACCAAAGACTGTTTTGCCGTACGAGGTTTCAAAGACCAAGGTGGGCAATACAGCGGCAATCTTTTTAGGATCTAAGCTGTTTGAAGCCTCCATCGCAGCCTTAAGTGCATAGACCGAGTCATAGCTTGAGACCTGCAGTGGGTTTAGTGGCTCTTTAAATTGCGCCAACATTCCTTGGTTCAAAATCTGTTGTACAGGCGTTGCGAGCGAGCTCGAGTAGTCGCCGGCATAACCCATGTAGGTTCCGTTGGCTGCAGCACCGCCGATTTGTGCGAGTTGTGTGGCGCTCGTGCCGACGGGCAGCACTTTGACGCCATTCCAGCCCAGCACGCCAAGTTCTTTCAAGATGATTCCTGCATCGGCAGGTGGAGCCACGCCTAGGTCGATGATGTCAGGCTTTTGCTCAGTGAGTTTGGCCGCTACCGGTTGAAACTGCGTGGTGCCACGCTCGTACCAATTTGAGGACAACACCTTCACGCCGAGTGCTGCCCACGCTTTTTGTGCGACCAGTTCAACCTCTTTGCCCGACGCATCGTTCGCGTTTAAGATCGCGACTGTTTTTGCCTTGGGATTTTGCGCCAAGACATACTTGTACAGTGGATCAAGAATCTCAAACGGGGTATTGGATTGAGTAAACGTTAAGGGAAACTGTGGGCCCTTGACGCTTTTACCCCAAGCCGAAATAAAAATCATCACGCCGTTTCGTTCAGAGAGCGACTGCAGCGCGGAAATCGGGGCAGTGCCGATACCGCCAACGATATATTTAATTTTGTCGCGATTAATCAGGTTTTGTGCAACTTTGGTGCCTTCGGCAGCGGTGTATTTGTTGTCGTACGCTACGATTGCAAAGTTATATTTTTTGCCTCCAACCGTCACGCCGCC
>CALCPT010000339.1 GCA_937897265.1 uncultured Alcaligenaceae bacterium | reverse complement strand
CGCGGTTCAGGGCCTCGCGCAACTCGATCTGCAGCCCTTCGCGGGCCATCTCGACGACGTTGTGCGTCGGCTGCCCGGGCGCTGGCCGCAGGAACCGGCCGGTCTCGCCGTGCACGTACTCCATCGTGAAGAAGTAGGAATCGCCGAGCTTGCCGATGTCGAAAAGTTGTCCGCCTGAGGTGGGATAGAACGCCGTGCGGTCGAGGATGACGTGGGGATCGACGCGGATCAGCTCGCCGGCGCGGTTGGCGTAGCGATCGCAGGCGCCGCTACGACCCGCACTGATCTGGCACAAGACTGGGCACGCGTTACACTCGATTTTGGTGGCGGCCACCGGGCGCACTGGCGTCACGGGCGTGTCTGTCGCGCCTGAGGCCGCTACGTTATGCGCCTGCGCTGAAAGTCCGTCGGTTTTCGAGTGTTCAGTCATGTGGAGTTGGGTGAAAAGCTTATTGCCTTTTAGTCGTTGCCTAAATTACACCACAGGGGTTAACATAAATGTAGCATTTGCTACAATTTAGTGTTGCATTCACTACATTTAATGTTTAATTTAATGCATCCATCGCAAGCTCGCAATGTATTTGTTGAGCGTGCTCCGACTTAAAAAGATTTTGATACCCCAAGCCAATCATGAGCGCCTTCAACGAAGAAACCGTTTTATCCGTGCACCACTGGACTGACCGCCTCTTTAGCTTCACAACAACACGAGATCCATCCTTACGCTTTAGTAACGGCCACTTCACAATGATCGGGCTGCGTATTAACGACAAGCCCTTGCTGCGCGCTTACAGTATCGTCAGCGCCAACTATGAAGAGCACCTTGAGTTCTTGAGCATCAAAGTCGAAGACGGCCCGCTCACCTCAAAGCTGCAACACATCAAGGTGGGCGATTCAATCGTGGTGGGGCGTAAACCAACCGGCACGCTGCTAATCGATTATCTGCTACCTGCCAAACGCTTGTATATGTTCTCGTCAGGCACAGGTTTAGCGCCGTTTTTGAGCGTGATCCGTGACCCAGAAACTTACGAAAAATTTGAAGAAGTGATTTTGGTGCATTCGGTGCGCGACGTTGCCGAACTGGCGTATCACGATTACCTCACTCAAGAACTACCCAAGCACGAGTTTTTAGGTGAGATGGTCAGCAAACAGCTACGCTATTACCCGACTGTCACGCGCGAACAGTACAAGCAGATGGGCCGCATCACGACTCTGATTGAAAACGAAAAGCTGTTTAAAGATTTGGGTGTCCCAGCGCTTGATCGCACACAAGATCGTATTATGATTTGTGGCAGCCCCGGTTTGTTGCGCGATTTGAAAACCATGCTTGAGCAACGAGGCTTTAACGAAGGTAACACCACCAAGCCAGGCGACTACGTGATCGAAAGGGCCTTTGTCGAACAATGAGTACCCGCCTCTCAGCCCCGCTCAAAGCGCCGCGTAAGACCGGGGTACGAGAGCGATCGGCTGAGACCACTCGCGACAACATCTTGCGCGCGGCGATCAAAATCTTTGCAAAACATGGCCTCGATGGCGGCAGCATTGATCAGATATCTAAGGCGGCCAATTCGCACGACCGCATGATCTATTACTATTTCGATAATAAAGAAGGCCTGTTTGTCGCAGCCCTTGAAGAGATCTATCGACGTTTTAACGATGCTGAAGCGGCACTCAAGCTTGACACCGCGCAACCACTCGTGGCGCTCAAACAAGTCGTGCAATTCATTTTGCAGTATTACAAAAAAAATCCAGAATTTGTGACGCTGTTAAATAGCGAAAACCTGCATGGCGGTAAACATATCGCCAAGTCCAGCAAAGCCCGCGAATATTCGTCACCCGCCATTGGGGTCGTGGATCAGGTCTTAGTCTGCGGCGTCGAACAAGGCGTATTTCGAAAGGATCTCTCGTCGCGCGATCTCTACATGATGATCGCTGCGCTCGGTTATTTCTATCAATCCAATCGCTTCACATTGTCTGCGTTTTTAGGCGAAAATCTAGAGGCGCCGGCCACCTTTAAACAGTGGGAAGCATTTGTTGTTGATGCGGTCCAGCGAACCGTCGTACTGTAACTTTGGTCAGTATGGTGGCAAGCATTCGAAAGTCGTTCACAAATTAATCGAAGCGGTCAGGAGACCAACATGGCAGAAGTCGTTGCAAATGAAAAATCAGGCAAAGTCGTCATCAAAAATATCGGCTTGCTTTTGTCAGGCGATCTAGACCAGCCGATTCTGTCTGCAGATACCATTGTGATCAACGATGGGTTAATCGTTGCAGTGGGCAAAGAAAAAGACTGCGATATCTCCCACGCAAAAACCATCATTGATGCACACAACACGTGTGTTGCACCGGGCTTGATCGATAGCCATGTGCATCCCGTATTTGGCGATTGGACACCGCGCCAAAATCAAATCGGATGGATCGAGTCGACCCTCAACGGAGGTGTCACAACAATGATTTCGGCCGGAGAGGTGCACTTGCCCGGCCGCCCTAAGGATATCGTTGGACTCAAAGCACTTGCGATCACGGCTCAGCGCGCCTTTGATAACTTTCGTCCAGGTGGCGTCAAAGTGTTAGCGGGTGCACCTGTCATCGAACAAGGCATGGTCGAGCAAGACTTTAAAGAGCTCGCCGAGGCAGGCGTTAAGTTGTTAGGTGAAGTGGGCTTGGGCTCGGTTAAAGCGGGCGAAGAGGCTCAAAAAATGGTGGCTTGGGCACGCAAATACGGCATTCAAAGCACCATCCACACTGGCGGGCCCTCGATCCCGGGCTCGGGCCTCATCGATAAGGATGTGGTGCTTGAGGCCGATGCCGATATCATCGGTCACATTAATGGGGGCCACACATCGCTGTCTGAGGCCCATGTCTGCGAGCTCTGCGAAAAATCTTCACGCGGTATCGAGATCGTACACAACGGTAACGAAAAAATCGCCATCGCTGCTGCGCAAGCAGCCATGCAACTGAAGTGTCCGCACCGCGTGATTTTAGGTACCGATGGGCCCGCAGGGTCTGGCGTGCAACCTCTGGGGATCTTGCGCATGATCGCTTTGCTTTCAAGCCTGGGCAATATCCCCCCTGAGCTGGTTTTCTGTTTTGCAACAGGCAATACCGCTCGCATGCGCGACTTGAACTGTGGCTTGATTGAACCTGGGCGAGTCGCTGATTTAGTCTTTATGGATCGCGCCCAACACACTGCCGGACGTGACCTGCTCGATAGCGTCAAGCTTGGTGACATACCAGGCATTGGGATGGTGATGATTGATGGCCTGGTCCGTTGCGGGCGTAGCCGTAACACGCCACCGGCCACCATGATCCGCGTGTCCCATTCGTGCGCGTGCTCGGCGTTCACCGTACCCGGTTTGTGGCCGCCGTAGGAGATCTGGTAACCCTCAG
>CALCPT010000338.1 GCA_937897265.1 uncultured Alcaligenaceae bacterium | reverse complement strand
TCTACACAGGCGAAGACACTCTTTCCCTACACGACGCTCTTCCGATCTTGATTGAGTGCCAAAAAAATTCAGCCCACCCGCTAGGTGACATTGTGTCGCTTCAAATTTTTTGCTTAACGCGTCGCCTAAGCCGGCCGCAAAAAATCTTGCAGGCGCGCGGGCAATGATCGCGGTATCGACAAGTACAACATCTGGGTTGCGTGTGATCCGATCAACCCGCGTGACGCGATGCTGATCGTCGTACAGCACAATCAGACGACTTGTGGGTGAATCGTTCGACGCGATTGTTGGCACAATAATGAGCCGCAGGTTATGCGCTTTGGCGATGCCTTTTGCTGCATCGATTGTTTTTCCGCCGCCATAGCCAATGACAACGTCCGCCTGCGATGATTCGGCTTCAAGCGCTAGTTGTTCAATCGCCTCGATCGTGCATTCGCCAGCAAAGCGAACAACCGTCACCTCAACGCCTGCGGCAGAGAGCGGTTGCAGCAACAAATCGCCAACGCTTGCGCGTACCAGATCATCCATCAAGACGATGGGTTTTGCTAATGAAAATTCTTTCAATAGCTCGGGCAGATGTTGCACCGCATCAGGGCCTTGAAGGTAGCGCCCAGGAAAGCCAATTGTTTTAATCATGGTGCGTCTGAGTCCTCAAGATCTAATGCTCTTCTTTTCGATCGGGTAATACCGGCGGTACAAAGGGGAATCTCGCCTGTGCCTTTTTGCCCATCGGCCCGGCTGTACCTGAGCCTCTGATGTAGCGTTTAGTCTCGTCGACGAAAGGCTGATAGGCCCAGTTTGATGCAGGCGGTTCAGCCGTTTCATTGACCTTTGCGATGAAGAGCCTGCGCTTTTGACTGGCAAGTATGTCGGCATGCACTTGTGCGGGATCCCAATTTTCAATCGCTTTGGTGTGTAAGGCAGACTGAATACTTGCATAGGCGGGTTGCTCGGCAAGGTTGTTGAGTTCGTCGGGATCTGCCTCAAGATCAAACAGCAAGGGGGCAAGCTGATAAGTGTAGACATATTTGTAGCGACCCGAGCGAACCATTCTTGAAGCTGCGCAGACCCCTTCAGAGCTGTACTCAGAGATGACGCAACGCTCGGTGCCCGACTCGGTTCTGTCTAGCAGGGGGATCAGGCTTGTACCATCAAGCGCGTCAACGGGTTCGACCGATTGCGAATTTTTTGAGATGTCTAAAAAGGTGGGTAACAAGTCGACTAAGGAGACATGCGCAGAGACTCTGCCCACTTTAAAGCGTTGTGGCATGGACACAATCAACGGGACTCGCACCGACCACTCAAAAAACGTTTGCTTGTACCACATGCCTCGTTCACCCAGCATTTCTCCGTGATCACCGGCAAGCACGACTAAGGTGTTGTCATCAAGACCGAGCTCTTTCAGTGTTTGCATGATCCGACCGATTTTGGCGTCGGTGTAGGTAATCATGCCGTAATAGGCTTGGCGAGCATTGCGTACCCGCTCGGGTGTGATGTGATGTTGCCCTTGAGCATGTGCGGTGTATAGCCACTGAGAGTGCTCGTCTAATTGCTCAAACGGGATTTCTGGCACTTTTGGTTGATCGATCTCATCGCTGTTGTACATATCCCAATATTGCTGAGGTGCAACGAAGGGTGGATGCGGATGTGTGAACGATACAGTCAAGAAAAATGGTGACGCATTCGGTACGCGGGCTAGGTCATACAGCTTTTGTAGCGCGTGATACTCAACTTCATCATCGTAATCAATTTGTAGGCTACGCAAGCAAGGTCCCGCTTCGACAACGCCGCGCATGCTCACACCGGTGGGACGATAGCCTGGGCCTTTGAGCCAATCGGGTGTCCAGGCAAAGTCAGCTGGATAGATATCGGTGGTAAGTCGCTCTTCGTAGCCATGCAACTGATCTGGGCCAATGAAGTGCATTTTTCCGCATAAAGTAGTGCGATAACCCGCTTGTCTCAAATAATGAGCCATCGTTGGGATAGACGCCGGAAACTCAGAGCCATTGTCATAGGCCTCGATCGCGTGAGGCAAGCGCCCAGACAACAGGGAGAAGCGCGACGGCGCACAGATTGGAAAATTGCAATAGGCACTATCAAACACAACGCCCTGTGCCGCGAGTGCCGAGATATGAGGCGCTTTGACGACCGAATGGCCATAGGCGGGCAGAGTTGGTGCCGCTAACTGATCAACCATCAAAAACAGAATATTTGGCTGTTTCTTTGAGGATTCTGTGGGCGGTGTCGATGTGGTTGTCATAATTGTTTTGATTTTGAAGTGAAACTAAAGACTTTTAGTCGAGAGGTATTCAAATAAAGCGGCAACCGCGCTATTCGGCTGAAATATTTAAGCGCTTAACCAGGGCAGTCCAGCGTTGAAGATCTGTATCCAAATAGTCCCGAAAGGCGTTCGGGGTACTGGGCGTGGCAGCGCGCATCCCTTTGCTTTTAAGTGCGTCACGTAGGGTTGCGGTGGCAAGAGCTTGATTGATCTCGTCTGAGAGACGTTTAAGAACGTTCGGTGAAATCCCCTTAGGTGCAAAAAAACCTAACCATTGATCCGTTTCAAAGTTTGCGACGCCGGCCTGAGCCATTGTTGGGACGTCTGGTAATTGTTCAAAGCGCTCGGGGCTGGTGACTGCGAGTGCAAGGAGTTTGCCGTCTTTGACTTGCTGCAAAGCCCCCATGGCGTTAGACACCTGAACGTCTACGCGACCCGCAATCTGGTCGACCATTGCGGGAGGGCCTCCTTTGTAAGGAACATGAACAATATCGACCGCTGTACTGGCCTTAAACAGCTCGGCAATCAGATGCGCTGGGGTACCGTTGCCGGCTGAGGCGTAGGTGAGCTTACCTGGCTGTTGTTTTGCTAAGTTAATCAGTTCTTGCAGGGTTTTAACCCCCAACATTGGATGCACCACGATCACAGAAGGCGAGTAGGCCTCGATCGCAATTGGGATTAAATCGGTTTTAAGATCGAAAGGCATGTTGCTGCGCAACGCTGTGTTCATGGTGAGCGCGCTTGTGGTGAATAACAGTGTGTAGCCATCACCTTGCGCTTTTGCTACCGTGTCAGCGCCGATCATTCCGCCCGCGCCAGGCTTGTTTTCCACGATGACCGCTTGTCCGATGTCGGCCGACAGCTGCTGGCCCACCAGGCGCGCCACGATGTCCATGGTGCCGCCAGCCGGTGCGGGCACCAACATTTTGACGGGTTTGTTGGTCCAGGCATGTGCCTGAAAACTGACCAGAAGCGCTGCAGTGCAAGTCAGAAGCGTTGGGAATTTTTTCATGTTTGTCTCCAGGTGATTGGCAGTGTGTGGAAAAAATAACTCAAAGAAAATGGGTGATCAAATTGTTTGAAAAAGGCCGCTCGTTCCGCAGCAAAGTGGGCCAATGCTGTGTGCCACGGGCGGCTCAGGCGACTTTGCGCGCAACGCCTATCTGTCGTTCTTCATGACGCCATCCACTGCCAAGAACGGCGCCATCTCGTGCATCGTGCCCATGGTCTCGCACACCGACCACACCGAACACGATGTGGAAATCATCGTCACCGAGCAGGGCCTGGCCGACCTGCGCGGCCTGTCGCCCAAGCAGCGGGCGAGCCTGATCATCGAAAACTGCTCGCACCCGGACTATCGCCCAGATCGGAAGAGCGTCGTGTAGGGAAAGAGTGTCTTCGCCTGTGTA
>CALCPT010000337.1 GCA_937897265.1 uncultured Alcaligenaceae bacterium | reverse complement strand
TGCGACTGCGCCCCCACGCCCGAGCAACTCGTCGGCTACTCCATCCGCGGAGCCGCCGCCGCCATCATCGGCCGCCATCCCGCCGTGGCCGCCTACACCTCCAGCGTCGGCAGCGGCGGCACCCTCCAAGGCAGTGGCAGCATTGGTGGCTCGGTCACCGTGCAGAGCGGCGGAATAATCGCCGCTGGCAACAGCATCGAAAGCCTGGCTACCGGCGCGCTCACACTCAACGCCGGTTCCACCTTCGCCTATGAAATGGACAATGACGCGTCGCTCGGTCTGGCCGGCGATCTGACGGTGATCAACGGTGGCCTGAACTTCGATCTGACCAACGCGGCGATCCTCACCCTCAACGACCTCGGCAGCGGCTCATGGACGATCGGTGAGAAACTCACCCTCCTCAGCTACAACGGCTCCTGGAACAACGGTCTCTTCAACCCCAGTCAGACGCGACTGAGCTTGGTATAAGTCATGATAAGCGCCTCCACGGGCAAGTAAGTCATCATGATTACCAATCTCGACGATCTCGCCACGATCAAGTACGACCAGCCGATCTGCTTTTCGCAAGGTACTCAACCGATGCGCAATCGCAATGGTGGTGCGACCTTGAATCAGGTTGTCTAGAGCTTCTTGAATCTCCATTTCGGTAGTGGTGTCAACCGATGAAGTCGCCTCATCCAAAATAAGAATACGCGGATCAATCAATAGTGCTCGCGCGATAGAAATACGCTGGCGCTCACCGCCCGACAGTGCCTGACCACGCTCGCCAACGAGAGAGTCGTATCCTTGAGGCAACCGTAGGATAAATTCATGCGCACGCGCAGCGCGTGCAGCCGCCACGATCTCTGAACGCGTTGCGTCAGGTTTTCCGTAGGCAATATTTTCAGCAATCGTGCCAAAAAACAAGAACGGCTCTTGCAACACCAGGCCAATGTTTCGCCTGAACGACGCAAGCGAGTACGAGCGTATATCGACGCCATCGACTTTGATTCCGCCCTCGGTGACATCATAAAACCGACAAATCATGTTCACCAGCGAACTCTTGCCCGATCCGCTATGACCGACTAAACCAATCATCTCGCCAGCACCGATACTTAAATTGACATTACGCAGGACCGTTCTACTGCCATAGCGAAAGCCAACATTGTTTAACTCGATACGGCCCTCTACACGCTCGAGTGGCACGGGGCGCTGCGCATCAGGCACACTCGAAACATGATCCAAAATGTCAAAAATACGCTTGGCACCAGCAGCGGCTTGCTGGGTGTGGGACACAATGCGGCTCATTGAATCTAGTCGCGTGTAAAACCGGCCGATATAAGCCAGAAAGGCTGCCAGCACGCCAACCGTTATCGTACTGCTTGCCACCTGAGAGATGCCGAAAATCCAAACCACCAGCAGGCCGATTTCAGTTAAGAACGTCACTGATGGCGCAAAAAGCGCCCATACTTTATTAATGCGATCGTTGACCGCCAGATACCGGTCATTCGCTTCGCGAAACCGAGCGACTTCACGTTGCTCTTGCGCAAACGCTTTGACCACCCTAATGCCTGGAATCGTGTCGGCCAAGACGTTAGTGAGTTCACTCCAAGAGCGATCAACCTTTTCAAAACCAAAGCGCAAACGGTGACGTACCAGGTGAATCATCCAGATGATCACCGGCAACGGGATTAGCGTGGTCAGCGCCAACCACGGATCAATCGAGATCAAGATACATGCCGTCATCATGATCATCAGTACGTCGTTGGCGAAGTCGAGCAGATGTAACGACAGAAAGATGTTAATGCGATCTGTTTCACTGCCAATGCGCGCCATCAAATCACCAGTGCGCTTACCACCAAAATATTGCAACGACAACGTTTGCAGGTGACTAAAGGTGGCAGTGCGCAGATCAGCGCCGATCCGCTCGCTGACCCAAGCCAGTAAGTAGGTACGCGCCCACCCAAGTAGCCAAGCCAACAACCCCGCGACCACCAATCCAGTTAAGTACAACGCTACCAAATCGTAGTTAATCGGCTTACCATTTTGAAACGGAATCAAAATGTCATCCATCAACGGCATGGTCAGATACGGTGGCACCAGTGTTGCCGCCGTCGAGAGCAAAGTCAGAATAAAGCCGACAATCAAAGGCAATTTGTACGGCTTGGCAAACCGCGCCAAACGCACCAGGGCCCATGTATCGCTTGGCCCCGCTTGCTCAGTGTCACAAACAGCGCACTCATCTTGATCGAGGGCGAAGGGTGTACCGCAGGTTGGGCACGCGGCAGCGCCGCTCTGCGGTGCATGCAGAGGGTCTGCTAGCTTTTTCTGAAGCTGAGTAAACAGTTCGCTCAGACGACCCACCGCAGGCGCCATGCCGAGCGTATGGCGCCAGATACTTAGACGCCGCGCCCCTTCAAACAGCTCAATGGTGCCAACCCCCGCATGGTCGCGATGCTGCAACTGTTGCGTAGTGGTAATTGGAAAAACAACCCATTCGTGCGCCATCGACTCGCGCGACACCAACCGAGTAGTCGTCAAAAACAAGATACCAGGCACGAAAAACAAATTTGAATCGAGATCGGGCTCGAGCCAGGCTAAGACGTTTTCGCCTGGTGCTAGTAAAGACTTGATCTCAACGGCCCAAGCCGTCGGCAGCGTTGACTCAAACGCAGTTTCGGCGGTTCGAAGGGGTGTCATCTAGGCGGCACGCGTTGCCCATCAGTCGGTACGAACAACTGCAGCGGGAAGCGCTTCATTAGGGGCCAACAAGTTCGATTGAAAAATTCGATTGAAGAGAATCCCTCAAGTATAACGACCTACGCCGACCGAAACTACTCTTAGCCTCGTAAGTTGCTCTGGTTTAGCGATTTTGCTGCGATAATGACGTATTCAAGGTATTGTTGCACCGCAACAAATGATGCAATGACAACGAAAACCAAGATCGTGCTCGAGCAAGTCGTGAATTTGCTCGGACCCAACAGTTGGACCTATCGCCCGGTACTCGAGGCATGGGTAGACTTTGCTGCGATTCAAGGCAGCCCGCAAACACACCAGACTGCTGCTTTGACACGGCTACTCGCTTGGGTGCCCGCGCTTGCGCAGTCGCATCTCAACCTTGAAGCCTCGCCCGGCACAGAGAACACTCTGGCAACTGGGCGCTGGTCGCCTCAGATACTCGAGCATCTAACGCTCACCCTGCAGTCGCTTGCAGATATGCCCGGTGGTTTTGGCGATACCCATCAAACCTCTAAGCCCACCCTGTATAAAGTCGTTGTACGCGCCTGGCACCCCAGCGTGACCCACTACGCACTGCACGCCGCTCGCGATCTAGTTGAAGCCGCTTTCAACGATACGCAGGTTGACATCAGCGCCACGGTTGCGCGCTTGCAAGAGCTGCGCCATAAGCATTGTTTAGGCCCAAGCACCGCCTGCATTGTCGACGCCGCCGATGACCGCGATATCCCCGCCATCAGACTCAATACAGGCAACCTGCTACAGCTTGGCTATGGCATCAATCAACGGCGCATCTGGACAGCGGAAACCGATCGCACCGGGGCCATTGCCGAAACCATCTCGCGCGATAAAGACCTCACAAAATCTTTGCTGCAATCTTGCGGCGTTCCCGTCCCCACGGGACAGGCTGTCGACTCGGCCGCCGAGGCATGGGAGGCGGCACAAGAGCTCGGCGTACCGGTTGTCGTCAAACCG
>CALCPT010000336.1 GCA_937897265.1 uncultured Alcaligenaceae bacterium | reverse complement strand
GCTTACAAGCCGCTCTCGATGCACGTACCGATCCAAACTTTGTGATCATCGCGCGCACCGACGCGCGCGGCCCTGAGGGTCTGGACAAAGCAATCGAACGCGCGCACGCTTATCGTGAAATCGGCGCAGATATGGTGTTTGTCGAAGCCCCAAACAGCCTTGAAGAATTGCAGCGCATCAGTAGAGAGTTCAAAGGGACTCCCATGGTCGCCAATATGATCGAGCGCAGCCGCACACCGCTAGTTCCAGAGAAAGAATTACTCGCGATGGGCTATAACGTGATCTTGTACGCAAACGCTGCCTTGTACTTGGGTTCGTTTGCCATCAAGCAAGGCTTGGAAGTCTTGCGCAGAGAAGGCACAAGCGAAAGCATGCTCGATCGGATGACGTCTTTTCAAGAGCGGCAAAAACTAGTCGGGCTTGATAAGCTAGATGCTGCCGAGCGAGATTTAGTTGCACGGGTGGATGCGCGCCGTAAAAAATAAGACGGACCTCGCAGGTGACCCATCCGTGCGATGGGCACCGATTGCGCGACCCAAAGCATCCGGATCCTTTAGGCCGTCACTGGTCGCGTTGATATTTTTTTTCTAGTTCGGTTTTAGTCAGGTAACGCTGCTCAAGCTCTTGAGACTCGGCGTAGCCGCACAACTCGTTTAAGTCTTCAAACGACACCGCTAAATCCGGACGATTCACGATCTCATCTTTACCTAGTGAGGCCTGAAGCGCCTGCATGCCATTGATCATCCCCTGAACAGCAGCGGCTGTCAGCAACCTTGGATAAATCACCGCAGACACTCCTAGATCTTCAAGCCGCTTCGCTGAAATCAAAGGCGTCGTCGAGCGTGTTCGAATCCCAAAACCCATATTCACAGAGACTGGTTTGATCGTCTCTTTGACTAAAGTGGCGATATCCTGCTCGGCTAACACCGCATCTGCAAATAAAAGATCTGCACCCGCCTCTGCATACAGATTAAGCCGGCGAATCGCTTCAGCTAAACCATGTGTGCCGTACGAATCAGTACGTGATTTGATGACAAAATCTGGGTTACGTCGCGCCTGTGCCGCAGCACGTATTTTTTCAGCATTTTCTTCTGCTGAAATCACGTCTTTACCTTTCATATGACCGCAGCGTTTAGGCCAAACCTGATCTTCAAGCATTAAGCCACCTACACCGGCTTGTTCAAACGCTCGTACCGTATGGTGCACATTCACCGCGTTACCGTAACCCGTATCACCGTCAGCAATCATTGGTAAATCACAACAGGCCACCATCGCTCGACAGGTTTGCAGATTCTCTTCTAAGCCCATCAAACCAATGTCGAGTTGGCCTAACCGCGACTCGCTGATTCCACCGCCCGTCAAAAACCCGGCATGAAAGCCCGAGCGCTGCACCAACCGTGCGCTATAGCCATCAAAAATACCTGGCATCACTAAAATATCGGGTGCTGCAATCAGTTCGCGCAACCGTTTCCCGGGGTTCATCATCATGACTTCCTTGAATTTTTTCTTAACTATCCATGAGCGACCTTTGGTCGCTCGGTCGCCCTAAGAACATGGCATTGTTCACTCGGTTGTTTTAATGCCAATCTCTTTGATGAGTTTGCCCCATTTGTTCAGGTCCGCATTCAGTAGATCTCTCAAATCCTCAGGCGTACCGCCCCCTGGAATCAGTCCCTGCCTGGCCAAGCGAGTCTGAACATCAGGCATTTTCAATACAACATTGATCGTTTCATTTAACTTCGCGATGACAGGCTTTGGTGTGCCAGTAGGGGCAAAAATACCGAACCAACCCACGACTTCAAATCCCGGCAAGCCTGATTCATCGACGGTTGGCACATCAGGGACCATCTCAACGCGATGTTTCGAGGTCACGGCAAGCGCACGCAACTTACCCGACTTCAAATGAGGCAATGCGGCGGGAATCGTTGAAAAATACATCTGCACGCGACCCGCGACCGTATCGATCACTGAAGATCCGCCCCCTTTGTAGTTCACGCTCTCCATCTTGATATCTGCCATCTTCTTAAATAGCTCACCCGCCAGATGCGCAGTGGTGCCGTTACCCGAGTTGGCATAGTTCAGTTGGTCTGGTTGCTTTTTGGCCAGCGCAATAAACTCTTGCACGTTATTGGCAGGCACTTGAGGATTGACCACCATGATGAGCGGCGCCGCGCAGGCCAAAATGATCGGCGAGAAGTCTTTTACAGGATCCCAAGACAACTTCGGATAGAGCCAAGGACTCATCGGCAACGAAGTAATCGGCATCACTAAGGTATAGCCGTCAGGTGCCGCACGTGCACCCTGCTCAACGCCAATATTGCCCGCCGCACCAGGTCGATTCTCAACAACTAGTGACTGCCCAAGCAATTCGCTGAGCTTGAGCCCAATCGTGCGTGCCGTAAAGTCAGTGCCGCCACCGGCCTCGGAGGGCACAATCAAGTGAATCGACCGATTAGGATAATGGCCTGCCTGCACCCAGCTCAAGCCAACTTTAGACAGGGACGCAGCGGCCAAACTGCCCAACAATAATTGCCTTTTATTCACGCGTGGTCTCCACTGCATTTTATTTTTGATGGGCTTCATTTTACGAGAGATTCGTTATGTTGAACTCAAAGTGCAGATTGCCGTCGCACGGCAATCTGCAGAAAGATGCTTTCACAGTTAAAAGCAAAAGTAGAACTAGTAAAATTTGAGCATTGATCAATCGTTATTCAAATCGATCAATCGCCTGGTGGGCGCGTAGCAAGCTATGCTATGGTTTAAGCCATTGAGGTGACGCGGCAAACTGCGGCGGCCTTTATGAAAAGAAAA
>CALCPT010000335.1 GCA_937897265.1 uncultured Alcaligenaceae bacterium | reverse complement strand
ACAGGGTAATCACCGGCAGCAGCGCATTCGGCAGGGCATGCAGCGATATCACCAGCCGCCCGTTCAGCCCCTTGGCCCGCGCGGTGCGCACGTAATCGGCGCCCAGCACCTGCAGCATCGAACTGCGGGTATGGCGCATCAGCACGGCGGCAATCGCATTGCCCAGCACGAAGGCCGGCATCACCATGGCGGCGAGGTTGGCGCCCAGGTCTTCCAGCGGGCTCACATAGCCCGAGGCCGGCAGCCATCCCAACTCGACTGAAAAGAGTAGGATCAGCATGATCCCCAGCCAAAAGTTGGGTGTGGATAAGCCAGTAAGCGCGAAGACTGTTGCACCGGTATCCAGCGCGCTGCCTTTGTATACCGCCGAGATGATGCCCGTGGGGATGCTAATGACCAGGGCGATCAACAGCGCTAAAAAAGCCAACTCAATCGTCACCGGCAATTTTTGCAAAATCAGCTCAAGCACAGGCTGGTGAGTGCGCGCAGATTCACCCAAATCGCCACGCAAGACCCCCCCAACCCAATAGCCATAGCGTACCGGCAAAGGATCATCGAGGTGCAATTTTGCACGAATGTGGGCAATCGCTTCAGGGCTAGGATCTTCGCCCGCCAGGACTAAAGCGGGGTCGCCAGGAAGCAATTGCTGCAGACTAAAAATCAGCATCGAGACAAACACCAGCGTGGGCACAAGAGTGACTAAGCGGCGCAAGAAGAAGGTCAGCATGATGCTGTGTGGCTTGTGATGGTTAGTTGAGTTTGAGGCCAGTCACTCGCAGCAAGCCATCCGGAACTTCGCGAATACCAGACAGCTTGTTCGAATATGCCCACAACCAATCACGGTGATACAAATAAATCAAAGGACGGTCTTTGTTCATTTGCGCTGCAATGCTTTGATAGGCCGCTAAGCGTTCGGCGGGTTGCAGTTTGCTACGTGAGTCATTGAGCAAAGCGTCAACTTCGGGTACGCAGTAGCCTGAATAGTTTGAGGGTTGTTTGCAACCGATAAAGTTATAAATGTTGCCATCCGGATCGGCACGACCACTCCAGCCCAGCACATAGGCATCGAAGTCTCCTTTATCTGCCAGACTCAGTGACGTTGCGAATTCAGTCGATTGAATCTTGACGTTGAACCCGGCCTCTTTGGCCATCGCTTGTACGACCTGTGCGATCTTTTGTGAGTCAGAGGTGGTGGGAGTCATGAGTGTAAAGGTTGGGTTCGTGACGCCGGCTTCTTTGAGCAATGCGCGTGCGCGTGCTAGGTCTCGTTTGGGTACCGGTACATTCTTTGCATAGTAGCTATTGTTTGGAGCGACCCATTGATTGCCAGGTGTTGCTTGGCCATCCATGGCGACTTGCACAATACCCGCCCGATCAAGTGAAAGCTCGAAGGCTTCGCGTACCTTGGCAGATTGGCCAAGCGGTTGGCTTTGCGCACGCTCGGTTTTGCCGGTGTTGATGGTGATGCCCTGATAGCCGATTTCAGTGATCTTGCTAAATTTTAGTTTTGAGTCTTTTTGAATCGAAGCAATATCGCTTGAGGCAGCGCGTTCAATAAAGTCAAATTGTCCTGAGCGCAAGTTCGCGAGTCGTACGGTGGCGTCGGTGATTGGTGTGTAAATCACCTTATCAAAATGCACGGCGTCTTTGTTCCAGTAGGCGCCAAAGCGCTCAAGTGTGATGCGATCTTGTGCCACGCGGTCAACAAACTTAAAGGGGCCTGAGCACATCGGGCTACTGCTGAATTTCTCGCCCAGGGCTTGTGCAGCTTTGGGCGATACGATCATGCCGGCGCGATCTGCCAGTACTGCCAGCAGGGGTGCGAAAGGTGCATCCAAGTTTAAACGCACAGTGTTGGGGTCTAGCACGTCTATCGAAGTGACGGGTCGTAGTTCGCCAGAGCGACTCGAACCCTTGAGTGTCTTATGGCGCTCGAGGTTGTATTTCACAGCCTCGGCATCCATTTTTTCGCCATCATGAAACGTGACGCCATCGCGCAGCTTAAGCGTTAAGGCTTTGCTGTCGGGCGACCATTCGTAACTAGTTGCCAGTTGCGGCGCGATATTGAGTTTTTCGTCGATGTCAAAGAGTTTGTCGCACAACGACATAAATACCAAACGACCAACAAACGAGCGTGCCAACGTTGGATCAAGCAGGTCAGGGTCTTCGGCAAGACCAATTCGTAAAGTCTGCGCGCTCGAGACAAGCGGTAGGCAGGCGATCAACGCAGTGGCGAACAAGGTTCGGTAGTTGAGTGTCATGAAGATTCCTGTCAAAAATATGGTGTGATGAATAACTGTACGACGCAGATGAGTTAGTGTGGCGTTCAAGGCTTTCGTTTCACGATTCATCCTTCACTAATAAATAACCTATTTCGAGTGCGTGGGCTTTTGATGGCATGACGATTGATTGATGCCTAATTTGCTGCGGGTTTAGCTTTTGTTTGAAAAGCAGATTGCAAACGCTGAAGGCGGATCCGCGAAGGCGTTAACGCCGCTCGTGAGTGCGCAGCCGCAGTCGTTGTGCCTAACGGAAAGTGACACGCCACGGCATGTTCGCGTGTACCAGTTAACACCGGCGCAACCTGACTGCATTTATCTTGCGCGTAAAGACAACGGGTGTGCAAGTGGCATCCTGAAGGAGGCTTGAGCGGGCTAGGCACATCGCCCGTTAATAGTACGCCCTCACGGGTGATAGTTGGATCGGGTAAGGGGATCGCTTGCATCAGGGCATGCGTATACGGGTGCTCGGGCGCGGCAAATAAACGCTTTTTATCCCCGATTTCGACGATGCGCCCCAAATACATGACGG
>CALCPT010000334.1 GCA_937897265.1 uncultured Alcaligenaceae bacterium | reverse complement strand
TTTGCAGCCACGCAAGAATATCGAAGGCGCAATTTTGGCGCATCGCTCAATGCCGCTCGCTGAACGCCAACGTGCACCACTCGTAATCGTTGGCCGCGCAGGTTGGAAGTGCGAAGCCGTTTTAAAAATGATTGATGAAGACACAAGCTCAGGCGCAGTGCGTTGGCTGAAGCATGTGCCAGAGGCGGATTTGTTGGCTGTTGTGAAATCAGCCAGGGCGCTAGTGTTTGCCTCGTTAGCTGAAGGCTTTGGTTTGCCAGTACTTGAGGCCTTTGCGGCTCAAGTGCCGGTGGTGACCTCTAACACGACGTCTTTACCTGAAGTGACGGGGGATGCTGCGTTAACAGTTGATCCGCTGGATATCGCGGCGTTAAGCGCGGCAATGATGCGCGTGATTGGTGATGAAGCCTTGGCACAAGATTTGAAGCGGCGCGGGCTACTGCGAGCCCAGTCGTTTAACTGGCAAGCGTGTGCTGCTGCGACGCTTGGTTTGTATCAAAAGGTTCTCGCGCGGTAAGGATTACCTTTTCGTGCAACTCGATCGAAGCTTGAGAGAACTCTAGTAACTGCTTCGGCGTAATACTCATCTGCGCTGAGTACCGGTAAAGCTAAAGCCGATGTTCGCCGGTATTTTTTCGAAGCGCTCGATAAAACGGTTTACGAACTCAAAGCTCATGTCTGAAGCGTCACCCTGGGATACGGGCCCCCGCCATTCTATGGAAACGAAGTGTTCATCGTATGGGCCGTCATAGATATATTGATTTTTTTCGACGTGCTCGCAGCACATTAGACGGCGATCACGCAAAATTTCGCCCGCATCGTCAAGCATTTGACCGACTATTTCATCGGTGACATCAGCTTCTTGAAAAATCTTTTGGATCCGCTTGGCGCCTTCAACATGTTTTGCTGACAGCTCAGCAATTTTCATGGTCTGCGCCGCTGCATAGAAGTCATTTAACGATGTAATCGCCATCGAAAAAAAACCAAGGCTGTCGATGCACGTCAGCCAGCCCAACTCTGGGCGAGCAGCCTTCGCAAACTCTTTTTGCGCTTCAGAAATGAAGCCCATATTAATCAAGACTGCGCAATAGGCGGCGGCAGTACGTGGTGAGCGATCGAGCTTAGCGGCACATGAAAAATTATGGCGCATCTCAGCTTCGTTGCCGCAAAGGTGATGGATGGCACCCAAGGTAATAAAGCGCTCGATCGCCTGATACGCATCACCTGTGATTTTTTGTGCCTCGCAAATTAAGCGACGCACTTCAAAGCTAGTTGAGTCAAGATACGGCCCACCCGCTTTGACGCGCGCGTTAACCTGAGAAAGAATGTGTGAACACAAGGTTTTAGGTTGAGTCGACATGGGGTGTGGATCCTGAACGCGATTCACCATTGCGGCGGGGAGACGCAGTGAAACATATTCGACGGGTGACTTTAACGGAGATCGGAAGAGCACACGTCTGAACTCCAGTCACGCCA
>CALCPT010000333.1 GCA_937897265.1 uncultured Alcaligenaceae bacterium | reverse complement strand
TCATGCCGTACAGGCCGGTCTTGCTCAGCACCGTGTCGGTGAACTTGTCCATGCGGGTGGCCGTGGTCGGGCCGGCCGGGCCGACGACTTCATCGCGCACCGGATCAACCGGGCCGACGTAGTAGATGAACTTGCCCTTGAGATCGACCGGCAGCTCTTCGCCGCGAGCGAACATCTCGACCATACGCTTGTGCGCAGCGTCGCGGCCCGTGAGCATTTTGCCGCTAAGTAACAAGGTCTGACCAGGCTTCCAGCTAGCAACTTCTTCAGGCGTCAGTTTGTTCAAATCAACTTGGCGCGACGATTTGTAATTTGGCGCCCAGCTGACATCAGGCCAGTCAGACAACGACGGACGATGTAAGTGCGCAGGCCCCGAGCCGTCTAACTCAAAGTGCGCATGTCGCGTGGCCGCACAGTTTGGGATCATCGCCACTGGAAACGAGGCTGCGTGCGTTGCAAAGGTTTTAATCTTGACATCAAGCACAGTCGTCAAACCACCTAAGCCCTGCGCACCAATGCCCAAGCCGTTGACCTTTTGATACAACTCAATACGCAACTCTTCTATTTTGTTGCTGGGCCCGCGCTCGAGCAGCTCGTACATATCGAGGTCTTCCATCAGCGACTGCTTGGCCATCAACACGGCCTTTTCAGCCGTGCCACCAACGCCAATGCCCAGCATACCTGGCGGACACCAGCCTGCGCCCATGGTCGGGACGGTTTTTAGCACCCAATCAACGATTGAATCGTTAGGATTCAACATTGCAAGCTTCGATTTGTTTTCAGAGCCACCGCCCTTAGAGGCAACCTGCACCTCAACCTTATTACCTTGCACCAACTCTACGTTGACGATACAAGGGGTGTTGTCTTTGGTGTTTTTGCGCAAAAAGATCGGATCATCCAAGACCGACGCGCGCAAGGGATTTTCTGGGTTGAGATACCCTCGACGTACGCCCTCATCACACAATTCTTGAATGCTCTTTTTAGTATTGAAGCGTACATCCATACCGATTTGTAAAAACACATTGACGATACCCGTGTCTTGGCAAATCGGCCGGCGACCCTCGGCGCTCATGCGCGAGTTCGTCAAAATTTGCGCCATCGCGTCTTTGGCGGCGGGGCTTTCTTCGCGCTCGTACGCACGCGCCAGATGCTTAATGTAGTCAGCTGGATGGTAGTAGCTGATGAACTGAATCGCGTCAGCGATCGACGAAACGAAATCTTCTTCTTGAATAATGACCGACATAGAGGTACCCGCTAAGAAAAGGAGCTAATCAAAAATTAAACAAAACACTGAACGCGTTCATCATACAAAGACACTGGTGATGCCCTGAACGTACCGACCCAGTCATCCTGCACGACCTTCTACAAAAAAATTATTTGCCCTGCCATACTGGTTTACGCTTTTGCGCAAAGGCGGTTGCACCCTCTTTGGCATCATCCGACATAAAAATGTGATGAATCAACGGACGTTGCAGGTCAAACATTTCGTCAGCGGCGAAATCTCCCCCTTGATTCACTACACTTTTAGAGGTTTGCACCGCCAATGGGCCATTTTCGCAGATTCTTTGGGCGAGTTTGATCGCCTCAGCGAGTGCCTGCCCCGGATCAGCCAGCACATTAATCAAGCCATACTGGTGGGCACGCGGCGCGGGCAACATATCGCCAGTCAGAATGATCTCCATCGCAATGTGATACGGAAGTTGACGCGGCAGACGTAACAAACCGCCTGAACCCGCTACCAAGCCCCGCTTAACCTCTGGCAGACCGAACATGGCATTATTGGCTGCAACCACCAAATCACACGCCAAAACCATCTCAAACCCACCGGCCACCGCGTAGCCCTCAACGGCAGCGATTAAGGGCTTTTTCGGGGGCGCCTCGTTTAAGCCGCCAAAGCCCTTGCCCTCAACAAGCGCGCGCTTACGCGTCTGTGCAAATCCTTTAAATCCATGCCCGAACTAAAGGTGGCACCCGCGCCTGTCAAGATACCAATCCGGATATCATCGCGCGCATCCAATTCATCGAAGGCGGCCGACAACTGATGCGCCGTTTCAACGCTAATCGCGTTGCGCGCCTCAGGGCGGTTAATCACAATAATTTGAATTCCATCCAAGAACTCGACATTTACCAGCGCTGACATACTGACTCCTTTGAGATACCCCGAATCATAGGCGATTCGCTCATTGAACTCAGCCAAACACCGAATCTGCGACACAAATCGTGCTACCCAAACGGCTTGCCACCAACCTGGTCTGCCCCACGGTAAAATGACCGATTAAATAGCCATTGCCACGTGCATACCTAGATCGGAAGAGCACACGTCTGAACTCCAGTCA
>CALCPT010000332.1 GCA_937897265.1 uncultured Alcaligenaceae bacterium | reverse complement strand
AGCCAAAGATTATCGATCGGCTTTTTCACTAGCGCGGCCAATGCTTGCCTATCTTCAGGCAATAGGTTGTTGTGATTTAGACGACCTATTTGAACAAAAAACCACTCTTTA
This sequence comes from uncultured Alcaligenaceae bacterium, assembly GCA_937897265.1. GTDB lineage: Bacteria > Pseudomonadota > Gammaproteobacteria > Burkholderiales > Burkholderiaceae_B > Zwartia. Next base: position 1,812 of record CALCPT010000332.1, on the reverse strand, counting down.
GGATTGGCTAGTCCAATCAATTCGAGCCAACGGGCAACATTTTTTTGTTTACCAATCGATCCCCCCATAAATACAATTTTTCGCCCTGCCGCCTTTTGATTAACCATTTTGGCCAAGGCACTTGGTTGTGTTGGCAAACTCGTGTCAGTAATATCCGGCAAATAGTCAAAATACCTCTCAGGCATCCGTATCTGATAGGCTTCGCAGACCTTTTCATCCAAGAAACAAGTACCACGATAAGACTTGACGGAGTAATAACCCTCGTCAAACACGCTATTGGGCGTGATGCAAAGCCCTCGCCACGGAATATTTTCGCTGAACTCGAAATTTACCCATGCCTGCTTTGCGACAGGGTAAGTATCCATATACATGTTGAAAATAGCTTTGATCTGCACTGGGTATTGCTGCAGCACCTCATTGACCTGCTCAGAGAACTGGGCGGGGTCAAGCATTGTCGCTCGCTGAAGATCTTGGTTGATCGATTGAGCCCGCTGACGGCGCATACGTGTATAAAACGCATGTGCCTTTTTCAATGCTTCTCCAAGGCCTTTAATGCCCGAGCCGTACCACGTACGTTGATAAAGCGCTTGGTCATGCAGCACTTGCCAACGCAACCATAAAGCCCTCACCCTTGATAGAGAGGCTGATGGCGTGACGGCGGTCCGGGCAACGACTAGCGCGGCTGACTGCTCAAGGCCTTGTACTTGTAACTTATCGAGCAAACCCTCGGGATCAGGGCTGAGAGCAATGACCGCCTGACCCGACTGACGTAATAGCTTAATAAATAAGACGTGCCACGAATCTAAGTGCCCTTCGTTAGAGATCGGGTTATACACAATGACGTAACGAAGTATCTCGGCCATGCTTAGCGTCGCGCTCTTTGGATAGCTTGCTCATACACAGCTAGGTATTGCCGGGTGACTACCTCGGGGGAAAACCGGTCAAGTGCATTCTTCCTAGCCGCCGTTGAAAGTACCTGCGCACGAGCGGGATCATTTAGCACCCAGGCAATCCCTTGGGCTAAATCGTTTGTATCAAACGCGGGGGATAACCAACCTGTTTGCTGGTGAGTCACGATATCTGGCAAACCACCAATGTTGAACGCTACCACTGGCACACCACAGGCGTGCGCTTCAATCGCGGTATTGGGTAGGTTATCTTGCCGCGAAGGTACGGCCATCACATCTGCTGCCGCATAGATCAGCGTCATCACATGATCATCGCGCACGGGCCCCAGCCAATGCACAGGGCAGGGCCAGGTGCTATCGCCTGCCGGTTTGTATTGACCAAAAATCAAGAGCTCGGGCTTTAGGGCTGGGCTGCTAGTGACGTTTGCCATTGCTAGCTTGAGCAGATCTTCGCCCTTTAAGTGCGGCATACCACCCGCTGAACCCGACAACACATAAAGTTTATTTTGTTCTAAGCCCAACACGGCCCGCGCATATTGTTTTGAGATCGGTCGCCACAGGTGCGTCATCTCAAGTGGGTTGGGAATGGCCTGCACCGGTGACTGCCGAAACAACACACTTTCACGTGCGCAGCTGGCCATCCAACGACCCGGGGTCACGATATTAAAAGTTTGATTCGCCCACGCCTGCTGCTTGGCTAGCCACGCTTGTCGATTAAGATCAGGGCCTGCTTCACCCGCGGGGCGGTTGCCTGGCAAATACCCGGCCCTAAATCGTGACTCGGCATTATCATCGGGCACGATATGTTCACCACCACAAAACGCCCACATGTCGTGCAGTGTCCACACTAAGGGAGATCGGAAGAGCGTCGTGTAGGGAAAGAGTGTCTTCGCCTGTGTAGATC
>CALCPT010000331.1 GCA_937897265.1 uncultured Alcaligenaceae bacterium | reverse complement strand
GCTCTTGCTCTTGCGGCTCCGGCTTGTGTCGCCTTTTTTCGGTTTGCTTTTCTTGCTTGAAGAGGCCCAGCCAAACAGCTTTTCGTACCAAGCTTTAGGCTTAGATTTTGGCGAACTTTTTAGTGTAATTTGTGGCCGTTCAAGCGGCAGGCCTGTGGCAATATCTACAGGCGCGCGCAGCCTGATCTCACCGCCAAACACGTCTGAATGCATAGGGGTGTAGTAGTCGCAGCCTTCAAAAAAATAATGCGTCACCTGTGACCAGCGCGAGGTGCCCGCGCGTAAAATTCGTTCGCCACCGTGCAGTAAGTTTGCTGACCAGATTAAGGCATCACCAGCTTTTGCTTCAAAAGTTTTTCTCTCTAAGACGTGGGCTTCAGTGAGCTTCTCCCACAGCGCTTCGTAAACGGTTTGATCGACTTTGTCGGTGGGTGCATAGCCTAGCTGACGGCAATCGTAAGTGGGTAACTTGTGACTGCCTGGGTAGTAATGCAAAGGCCCGGTGTCAAAAAACACATCTTCTAGCGCCACCCACACACCACACATATAACGTTCGGGCGCCGAATGAAAATGCATGGCGTCACTGTGCGTGGCCTGTTGACTGCCGTATCGAAAGTTGAGCGTTTGAAACGCAAAGGCTTGCCGGCCATACAGCTTGGTGAGCAACTGCGTGATGCGTTCATCGCAAGCGATAGCTTTAACGGTTTGGCTAGTGCGATACGCATCTTGTATGCGTGCTTCGGCCGCGATCTCTTCAGGCGCTAAGGTTGTGCTGATCGCCATCGAGTCATACAGCGGCTGCAAATCTGCACGTATCTGTTTGGCTTGCTCTTGGATCTCTGAAAAAAATCCAGGCAATATCGCAAACCCATATTTATTCAGATCAGACGCAATCTTTTTTTCGTGCGCAGCAAAATAATCCGAGGCAGCGATGTCGTTAAAAAACGGGGACTCAATGATCGGCACACCAGGAAGTAGCGATTGGGTTTGCATCTGCGAAGGTGAAGCGTGATAGATGCGTCGTGCGACGCGAAAGCACCGTTGACCGAAGTCATTGCAATAAGTTGCCTGAGTATGTCACCGAGTGCACGGTGCGTCTATGGCTGTGAAAAGCTTAGAGGGTGGGGTGGTGGTGGGGTGTTGCGTTTTTTGGGTGTGGTGGATAAACAAACCGAGTCACAAAATTAGATGCTCGAACTCAAATATGTGCCGCACCTGAAGCGTTATGGTGAAAAAGCGTTGAGCTATTTGTGTGCTCATGCTGATTTAGAACCTAAATCCTAGTTAGACATTCTGTTGCATAAGCTCATTCGTGACACTCCAGTCGATTAAGTCTGTACTGCGATGGGTCGCTTTCATATCTCGTAAGGCTTGTTTCACACTGGCACGCCACATTTTGTTTTGAGGGTCGTAGTGCAAATGCTCAACAAGGCTGTCAGGGGTTTGTCTGGTATGCACGAATTCAATGCTGCCCCAGCTATTGCAGTCGATAACGTTAGAACGACCCGAAGACATCACCATGATGCGATTTATTGGGATCTGAGAGATAACACCCGCATCGCTCAAAACAGTTTCAAGACTGAGATAGTTCAGATCCATTGGGCGAAGTTTGGTTGCTGCCTGTGAAAGGCTAAAGGGAAGGTTCGAAGGGTAGGTGTCGTACCGATACAGCCCTCGACAAACTCGTTGAAGGTGACCTGAACTGACCGCTCGACTGAGCAAAGTGTTGAATGCAACGTCGGACAGTTGCGGAAGTACTGCGCGCAAATCCGCTGGCGTGAACAGGCACGCTTGCGGGGTAGCAAGCTGCTTAAGAGCACCCAAAAGCTGTCTGAGAGGCTGCATTCATAACTCTACATTAAATTACTAATAGTGTAAGTTAATGTAGACTTTATGTCAATAATGGAATGCGTTGAAGGCGGGCGTATTGTCCGCCTATTGCTAAAAGAAGCATGGCAAAAAGTGCGAAGTGACCATTTTCCGTTGGTGTGGTGGATGAAAAAATCACAAACTTCGCGCGGTTCGCATCGGACACAGGGATATCTCGCATCTCAATGAAGCATAGCAACTGGTGCTATACTTTTTTGACTGAAATTTTAACAGTAGAGCCTTAAGCTCTAGAAAACTTAATTTGCCATGACCAATAAGACATTCAAAAGCGATATTCTTGAGTCGGTTCACACCTCGGCCTCTGCCTTGCTGAAAGTCGGTGCGATCGACAAACAAACGATGCGACAGTTTGATGAACGCTGCCTGATTAGCGTGCCGACGTTAAGTGCCGAGCAAATCAAACGCCTAAGAATCGCCAACAAGATTAGCCAACCCATTTTTGCCCGCTACTTGCACACAAGTACATCTACTGTTCAAAAGTGGGAATCTGGTGCGAAGAAGCCCAGCGGCATGGCGCTAAAGCTGCTTTCGATTGTCAAAAAGCACGGCTTGCAGGTATTGGCCTAAAACAAAGCCCCACGAGCAGACACTGGCCATAACTCTTCGACCTTGCCATTGCGCACGGCAACCAGCCAATCATGTAAGTTCACTGTTGGGTCGCAGTGCCCAGGGATCAGTCTGACTTTGTCGCCGACTTTGAGCGGTGGGGTGCCGGGTGTTGAGATGATGGTGGTGTGCTCGTCTGAGATCCCTTTGACTGACCAACCGGGCAGTGTCATGCGTGGCAGGCCTGAATCCATGGCAAAGCACTTTAGGCCACCATCAAGCACCGCGTGGGTGGGGCTGACGCTGATCACTGTGCAAAGTGCATGTAAAACGGGCAGTAACTCGGGCGCCTCTTCGTCTGGCGAGTTCTTGTGATAATCGTTATCCATCAACACGTATGAGCCTGGTTGCACTTCAGTGTACAGACCTGATTCAGCTTCGATTGGATAGGTGCCGGTGCCGCCACCTGTGATGGCATTGACTTCGAAGCCTGCGGCGTTAAGTGCGCTGACCATGTCTTTGACTTTGTCGCAGGCTGACCGGATGGCTTGCAGGCGCTCTTCGGGTTTGCGCATGTGTTGCGCGGGGCCGTAGTAGGCTTGTAAACCAGCAAACACTAACGAGGGCGAATAGGTAGCAATTGCTTCGGCCAGTTCAATGGCGGCAGCATTGGTTGTGACACCACAACGCGCGCCGCCTACGTCTTGTTCAATGTACACATCAATGGCCACGCGATGGCGTCTGGCCGCAGCGCCAATCTGATGCACTTGTACGATGTTATCTACACATAACCCCATGTGGGCATGCGCAGCAAGACGTGCCACGCGCTCAACCTTGCGAACACCGACCACTTGGTTCGTGATCAAAATATTTTTGACACCCACTTCGATAAAGGCTTCAGCTTCGCTCGCCTTTTGTACGCAAATTCCAACCGCCCCTGCGTGAATCTGACGTAACGCGATGTCAGGACACTTGTGCGCCTTGCCATGCGAGCGCACCGCGATGCCAGCGGTTTGAATAACTGCATGTACCTCAGCAAGGTTACGCTCAAACGCATCAAGCTCGATCAACAGAGCAGGGGTATCAATCGCATCAACCGACGCACCAATCACCGCAGGTGCATCGTGCCAATTGCCTAAACCAGACTCAGAAATCGAAGGGTGATGCGTCATAGTGGTTTCCTAAATCGTTTCGTGTTTGTGCACTGGTGTTTGTACACACTTGCTATCTATTACCGATTAAATGCTGACTACACATTGAACGCTTATTACATATTTAGTGCTGACTTAAACATTAAGCGCAGACTACATATTTAGTACTGCTTACACATTTATTCCGTAATACGCCATCACCGCTTGCGACTAGCCTCATACCGCTGTGCATACTTCCAACCAATCTCAGCCAGCGGCTTCGCTTTGCTACCGGTCTCAATCGCGTCACTCGCCGCAGCCGTACCATCTTGCGCTCGACGCGCAATCCCTTGCAAAATCGCGGCGATTCTAAACAGGTTATACGCGATGTAAAAATCCCAGTGCTCGATACCTTCAAACCCTGTTGCGGCGCCATATTGTTTGATGTAGTCAGCTTCGCTGGGGATGCCTAACGCTTTTAAATCTAAGCCGCCAATGCCGCGCCACAACGAGGCGGGGATGTGCCAACTCATGCAGTGATAAGCAAAGTCAGCCATCGGGTGGCCTAGTGTGGCGAGCTCCCAGTCGAGCAAGCCAATGGCGCGAGGCTCGGTGGGGTGCAGCACTAAATTATCTAAACGATAGTCGCCATGTACGATAGTGGTTTGATCACCCTCTGGGATATGAGCTGGCAACCACTCGATTAACGATTCAAGAGCGCTGATGTCTTCGCTGCGCGACTCTTGATATTGACGGCTCCAGCGGGCGATTTGACGGCCAAAATAATTGCCGGCGCGGCCAAAGGTTTCAAGCCCTACGGCGTTGACATCGACTTTATGTAATGCGGCCATGACACGATTCATGTCGGTATAAATGGCGCCACGTTCAGCGGGAGTAAAACCTGGCAGTGATTGATCGACAATCACTCGTCCGTTTAAAAATTCCATCAAATAAAACGGCGTGCCGACAATGTTCAAATCTTCGCTATAGGCGTAAAGCTTTGGTACCGGTACGTCGCTGCCTTGCAAGGCTTGCATGACGCGATATTCGCGATCAACCGCGTGGGCCGAAGGCAACAACACCCCCGGCGGCTTTTTGCGCAAGACAAATTGTTGCGCACCACTGGTTAACAGAAAGGTCGGGTTTGACTGACCACCGGTTAAAGGCTTTACCGCAAGAGCAGAGCGATCTAAAAAGCCTTGGCGGTGCATCCAGTCAGCAAGTACGGCTGAGTCAAAGGGTGCAGCCCCGCCGTCTTTATGCGCCACGCTTTGAACGCCAGCGGTCGCCTTGCTCGCTGATTGAGCATCGCTACCAGATGGTGCGCTAGCACCACCTGTATTTTGCGAACCAGCTCCACTCATAACGAACTCACTGAGTGACCCCAGTCAACCGTCACTGAAGCACCCGTCATCGCGCGCCCAGCGTCAGAGGCCAGCAGCAGCACTGGGCCATCCATATCCGACAATTCAGAAAACCGGCGCGAGGGCACGCGAGCCATCAGCTTTTGCCCTGGTTCGCTTAATAAAAACTCACGATTCAAATCAGTGATCACGTAGCCAGGTAACAACGCATTAACGCGAATCCCGTAGCGAGCAAATTCAAGCGCAAGTGATTTTGTAAATTGGATGACACCGGCTTTAGAAGCCGAATACCCGACCACCGCACCTGCCACGCGCGCGCCCAAAATCGACGAGATATTAATAATGCTGCCGGGCTTTTTGACCTTGACCAAACGTCGCGCGGCTTCGGTATCGACCATCCAGCAACCTTTTAGATTTGTATCTAACACGCTGTCCCAGTCTTCTTCGGTTTGCTCAAGCGCGGGCTTGGCAACGGTGGTGCCTGCATTGCTGATGATGATGTCTGCCACGCCTGCAACCGCTTCGATCTGATCAAAGCAGGCTTTAACACTGGCTTGGCTGGTGACATCTAACGAGACGGCGTCGGCTGTTGCGCCAATGGCCTGAAGCTCAGCAACAAGCGTCGCGAGTTTATCGGCACGGCGCGCCGCCACGATCACGTGCGCACCGGCTTTTGCCATGGTATGGGCAAGATGATGGCCAATCCCACTTGAGGCACCAGTCACAAGTGCCACGTGGCCTTTCAAACTAAACATGTCTAACACTTGACTCACGCTGTTTTCCCCAAGCCGTCGATAATCTTGCGTGCCATGCTCCAGCGATGCACTTCGCTTGGGCCGTCATAAATCCTAAAGCCACGCATATCCATAAAGATGCGCATCACAATGGTTTCGCCTGTGACGCCTTGTCCACCTAAGATTTGCACGCAACGATCAATCACACGCCACTCGGCCTCAGAGCACGTGACTTTGGCGCGGCTCGATTCAAAGTTACCGTTATGGCCTTGATCTAACAGCCATGCGGTGTGTGCAATATGCAGGCGTGCCGTTTGTAGATCCATGTCGTTATCGGCCAACATAAAACCAACGCCTTCGTGTTTGCCTAAGATGCGACCAAAGGCTTCGCGGGTGCGGGCGTATTGCGTAGCGATGTCATGCGCGCGACGTGCCTGGCCTAACCAGCGCATGCAGTGTGTTAAGCGCGCAGGCGCCAAACGAATTTGCGCGTACTTAAAGCCGCGGCCGATTTCACCCAAGACATCTGTTGCGGGCACACGAACATTTTCAAACTTCATCACACAGTGGCCGCCAGCAAAGCAGCTGTCCATTGCGTCCATCTGGCGAGTGATCGAAATCCCTTCGCGGTTCATATCGCTTAAAAACATGGTGGCCGAGCCGTCTTCCATCTTGGCCATGATGATGCAATAGGTGGCGCCTTCAGCACCAGTGATAAACCACTTATTGCCGTTGATCACATAATCATCACCGTCTTTGACGGCGGTGGTCATCATCATGCCAGGGTCAGCGCCTGCACCGGGTGCGGGCTCGGTCATGGCAAAGCACGAACGCGTCAAACCTTGCACTTGTGGGCGCAACCAACGATCTTTTTGCGCCTCAGTGGCAACGATTTCCATCAAATGGATATTGCCTTCGTCGGGCGCATGGATGTTCATGGCGGTGGGGCCGAGCGTTGAATAGCCGGCCTCTTCAAATACGATGGCTTTATCAACGTGACTCAAACCCATGCCACCTAACTCGACCGAGGCGTGTGGGGTCAACAATCCAGCCGAACGGGCAAGTTCAACGAGCTCAGCGCGCAATTCTGGTGTCGGACCATGCGCTGTTGCGCGTGGGTCTTTTTCAAACGGAATGATTTTGTCGGCAATGAAACTGCGCGTGCGCTGTTGCAGCTCAAGCTGCGCCGGGGTCAGTGAAAAATCCATGAAGGGATGTCCTAGTCGCTAAATCGATGAAACCAGCCGCTATTATCGCAATTTCAGCGAATCTTGCTTTGATTTTGAGCAAGTCTCGGGCGAGGTGATGTTTTGTTGATGATTTCAGCCAGTTTTAACCGCCAGAACTGAAAAAATGATTCTTAATTCATGGCCGAGATGCACCTATGGACCTTGCGATTGACTAGCTAAAGTAGGTCTTTTGCCTAAGTTATTGCTCAGCTATAAACCAGCGCAGCACTGCGTTTTCAGACGCATCAAACATTAATGCTGCTTTTTACTAAAAAGTAGATTCAGACTCGCGACCAGCGCCAGCAAGCCAAAAATAATAAAGCCATAGTGATAGCTTCCGGTGGTCATGATCACAAAGGCGAAGCCCGACGGGCACACAATGCCGCCCAGATAGGTAAAAAACAGCGATGCCCCAGTGGTTGAGGCGATCATGCCGGGTGGCGATACTCGGGCGACTTCTGCCATGTAGACCCCGTTCCAGCCAATCGCAGAGGCCCCAAAAATGACCATTAACAACATAATCATGCCGTAAGACCAGGTCGAGGTCAGGATGCCAGTGAGTACCGCGCAGGTCGCCATCGTTATCCCAAGGATGACCATCACTTTACGTGGCGATAAAAAGCGGTCTGCAACCCAGCCCCAAAACACGCGCGCAAACACGCTGACGAGTTGTGTCATGGCAAGTACAAACCCCGCAGCCACAAAAGATATGTCGATCTCAAGGGTGAGATAGGTGACTAGATAGCTTGTCAGAATCATCTGCAAGCCGCAAAACACAAACGACACAATCCCAAGTTCACGCAAGTCACGATTCATAAATACAAGCTTAATCGGCTGTGTGATTTGCGATAACGAGAAAGGGCTTGTGGCAAGGCGATCGCTGTCGAGCTCTCGGCGAAACGGCTCAGCCACCCAAATAAAAACGATGGTTAACGCTGCCACTAAAAACAAGGTGATCTGCCAACCGGTCACCACGACCAAAACAGGGATCGCTAAACCCGCTAAAAAGCCAGCGATTGGGTTGCCTGTTTGCCGAATCGAGAACGCTAGACTGCGTCGCTCAGGTGAAGTGGTGCGCCCTAAAACATGCGAACTTGCAGGCGAGATTGGGCCGTAGCCAATCCCCATAATCACGGCGCCCAGCACAATCAGTGTGAGATTGCCACTGGCCACTAACGCCAAGCCTAGAGAGCACAAGGCCAATCCAAGCTGGCTGATGCGGATGGCGCCAAACCTAATAATAAAGTTGCCGGACACGAGCGCAGCGATCATCCCTGCAACGTACACAATCGAGATGAAATAGCCGATCCACTCAGGAGAGAAGGATAGTGCTTCGGCAGCCACCGGTGCCAGAATAGGCACTGCATTCAGCACCAGCGCCGACACAACGGCGACGCTTAACATCATGGCAGAAGGGGCAAAGCTTTTCATTTGTGAGCAATCAGAATGGCGACTTCAACCAATACCTTACCATGCGCAGAGTTGGCATTCGTTCGCCAATCCCCTATGATCAAAGCCTTTGTTGCTTCACAACACCATAGGGCACGTTTGATGCGTAGTATTCAACATCCAGGGCAGCCAAGCCCACAGCGCATTGCGGCGCAGCAAGTTGAGCTTGAGCCTTTTGAACTTGAGCTACCCGCGCGCATGACCTTGATGCAAGCGGTAGCCCAGTCGATGCAGGGCATTGGGGCCCAGTGTGCGACGTTTCGCATGCAAGGTGGGGGCTTCGAACCGTTTTCGTATGTGATGCCCGCCTTGGCAAAAACCTCTGCCCACGCGGTGTATTTCAGCGATACTTATCCGGTTGACGGTGCAGTGCGTCTTGAGACCGCTTCGGTGACCTTTGGTCAACGCGACGGTAAGCCCTG
>CALCPT010000330.1 GCA_937897265.1 uncultured Alcaligenaceae bacterium | reverse complement strand
CAACCATGATGGCGTTTTCGGGCAAGGTAGCTGCGATGATGGCACCAAAGTGTTCGACTGAGGGCGTACCCGTTGGTAAGTCAGTGATGATAGGGCCTGTCGACAATTGCGCGGGGGCGGTGTTTTGTGCGCCTAAGGCATCCACTAACGCTTGCAGGCTTGCTTCGATGTCATGCGTAAGCGTAGCCAAGGTGTGCACTTCGCAATCAGGTTGCTTGATCATGCGTGGCTTATTGGGATAAGCAAAAAATGCCACTGGTGGCGCGCTACCGACAAGCACCAGATGCTTGGCATCTTTGATCATTGCGACCGCACCGTCTACTGGGAAAGGCAAGGGTGCAATATTGACCCGACCGCGGCCACGTTCCATACGCGGGTTGCGTGGTTCAGAGGCCAATTTACAGCCCGTGTGTGCGGCAATCTTGCCCGCTAGGGTGGCGGCGTTGGCGCGAAGCGCGGGCCCGCCCAAGAGCAACGTGGTCGCCTCTGCTGTTTTGCGATCAGACAGCAAACGCGCCAAGGCCAGCACGGTATCCGTCAACGGTGCCGCGGCAGTTTGCGCAGGCGCGGTTGAATAGTGGCCTGGGTCAGAGGGCTCCCAAGCACAGTTGGCTGGCAACACGAGGGTGGCAATACGCCCAGGTGTGCTGCGCGCTTGTGAAATCGCCTCAGCAGTGTCTAACGGCGCTGCAGTGGCCGACATGGTGGTCTTGACCCAGTTTGACATGGGGCGTGCAACAGCTTCAACGTCAGAGTTCAGCGGCGCATTGTTATGGATATGATCCAGCGCATGCTGCCCCACGATATTGACCATGCCTGAGTACGCGCGCTTGGCATTGTGAATATTGGCCAGCGCATTACCTAGCCCTGGTCCCAGATGCAATAGGGTGGCTGCAGGTTTTTCGGCCATGCGATAGTAGCCATCTGCCGCGCCACTGACCACGCCTTCAAACAAGCCCAGCACGCAACGCATGCCTGGTGCCCGATCGAGCGCTGAAACAAAGTGCATTTCAGAGGTGCCTGGGTTGGCAAAACAAACATCGACTTCACCCTCAAGAAGGGTGTGCACCATTGCTTCTGAACCATTCATGACATTGCTCCTGAGGTTTTATTTTTAAGTGTTTCGCGCGCGATGATGACTTGTTGGACTTCGGTCGCGCCTTCATAAATACGTAATGCCCTAATTTCACGATATAACATTTCGAGCGGATGGCCGACTCGCACACCTAAGCCACCGTGCAACTGCACGCAGCGGTCGATCACGCGCTGGGCAGCTTCAGTGGCAAACATCTTAGCCATCGCTGCAGATTTTGTGGTGCGGCGTTGCAAGACATCGCGCTCCCAGGCTGCGCGATAGATTAATAGCGTGGCCGCATCGACTTCTGTGCACATATCGCCAATGGCGCCTTGTGTCATCTGCAAATCCGACAACATCGCGCCAAACATTGGGCGTGTGGTGGCGCGACTGATACCCATATCCAGGGCGATCTCGGCAAAGCCTAGTGCCGCCGCACCCACCGAGGCTCTGAACACATCAAGATTTTGCATCGCGACTTTAAAACCCTGGCCGGGCAGGGCCAAGCGTTGCGAGGCCGGGATCTCGCAGTCAGTGAAGGTCAGACTACCAATCGGGTGTGCAGCAATAACGTCAAAACGCTCGCTGACGTTCAAGCCAGGTGTTGTCGCGTCCACCACAAAGGCGGTGACGCCTTCAGCCTCGTCGCCCTCAACGCGGGCAAACACAATATAAAAATCCGCGATATCAGCGTTTGAGATCCAGGTTTTAACACCATTGAGGCGATAGCCCGTTGCCGTGCGCGTCGCGCGTGTCGTCATGGCAGCAACGTCAGAGCCTGCGTCAGGTTCAGACAAGGCAAACGCTGCGATTAGTTCGCCAGTGGCAACCTTGGGTAGATATTTTTCTTTGAGATGATCAGATCCAAATAACGAGATTGGCCCGCTACCTAAACCCGCCATGACAAAGGCAAAATCGGCTAAGCCATCGTAGTAGCTCAGAGTTTGCCGGATCAAACACAAGCTGCGTGAATCAAGCGCGGGCAAGGCACCGCCATACTGGGCTGGCACACAGTAACGTAGCCAGCCTGCTTTTCCTAGCGCGCGTGTGAGGTCTATGCAGGCTTGATCGACATTACCTTGGTGCACGCGATTGGTGAATCGTTGTGCAGACCACTTGTGTAAGTCCTCGTGTAGCTGACGATGGTTATCTTCAAAAAAAGGTAAGAGTAACGAGTCGGGGTTAAACATTTAAGAGGTTCTCGCAAGGATTTCACCGGCCATTTCGCGCAGTTTATTTTTTAAAATCTTGACGGCGTTGGCACTTTGAACAGTGGGAAACTCACTCACTACTTCAAAATGCACGGGGACTTTGTAGCCTGCCATCGTACGTTTGCATTCGGCGGCCCAGCGAACGGGATCCGCGTGCGAGCCCGCGTATAAGATCACGAACGCCACGGGCAATATTTTTGTTCCCTGTGTGGCACCAACCACTTGACACGCTTGTACGCCGGGTAGTGCCTCGATCGCATGTTCGATCTCTGCTGGGTTAACTAAAAACCCTGACAAGCGCATCGAATCGCCCATACGGGTTTGAAACACAAACTGCGTGTCGCTCACGGTATAGCCAAGGTCGCCTGTTTTGAAAAAGAGATCGGGCGTGTAGGCTTGGGCGGTAGCGTCAGGGTTGTCGAGGTAGCTCAACATTTGGCTGGAACATTTGATTTCGATTTCGCCCGACTCACCATGCGGTGCAAGTTGACCGGTCGCCGGATCGCGCACGCGCACTCGCGCGTCTGGGTGTATCAGGCGCCCGCCCGAAAGGTAGCGCACGCTGACGTCGCCCTGCGAGGCGTCAAGGGGTTGCGCTGCCATCAGCGCCTGCAATTCACTTGATCCATACAGACCAGTGAGTGCAACATGGTTGCGTTCCGCCTCTTCAAGCAGATTAGTGATGGCAGGTGAAAAGCTTGCGAACCCAAACAGTTTGCAGGTTGCGAACGTGGCAGGAGAGGGGGCCGTTTCAAAGAGCTTTAACAGTGATTCGTTATTGGCATAGGTGTGGGTGACCAGATGCTTACGAATCTGTTCAAGCGTACTGTGCGTATCAGAGACGGGTTCGCACACAACCGTGCAGCCCGTGGCTAAGCCCCCTGTGAGGGTCGAAAATCCAAAGGCGCCACAAAACGGAGCGCTTGCCAAAATGCGGCTGGTCTCATCGTAGTGAAAAGCCTTTTGCATTGAATCGGCGTGAATAATCAAGCTGTGCTGATTGTGCACAACAAACTTTGGTAGCGAGGTGGTGCCCGAGGTGGTAAAGCACAGTGCCGGTGCCTGCCCAAAGGCTTGCGGCACAGGGTGAGTGCTTTGCAGTAAATCGCTAAACGCGTGTAAGGCATGTCCGCGTTTGGCGATGGCTGTCATCGCGGTGCTACCGGGTTCACCTACCGCTAGCACGCCGCGCAAGCGGGCAAGCACCTCTTGAGGGATATCGGCGAGCATGTCGGCAAAAGCGATGCCTTTGAAATCCGGCCACAGCACCAGCCAGTCTGCTTTGCCGCGCCCGATAATATCGGCCACCTCTTGGCTGCGAAAGCGTGTGTTGACAGCCAAGACCGTCGCACCTAAATGGGCACAGGCTAAAAAGGTTTGTACCCAGGCGGTGCAGTTCGGTAACCAGACCGCCACGCGGTCATGGGCTTTGATGCCAATGGCGGCCATGCCGCTAGCGAGCTGTAAAGTTTGTTGGTGCAGTGCCGCAAAAGTTGTTGGGCAGTCACGATCAATTAATGCAGGGTGGTTGGCATGGGTTTTCGCTAAGACCGCCATGCGCTCAGAAAAGAATAGTGATGTTGCTGTCATGCCAAAGTACCCGTTGGTTTGTACTGCTATATTTATACCTGTCACTATAGTACGAATACGCGGGCGATACGTTGGGTCGCCGCCGACACACGCCGACTCGGCAAGACATGCTGCACTGCGGCGTGGCTGAAATATAACTGGAGTTCGAACACAATGAAGCATAAGTATTTTTTTCGGCGCGTGTCCTGTGCGGCGTTAGCAGTTGCCGGGCTCTCGCTGGTTGTCGCACCGATAGCGCAGGCGCAAGACTTTCCCACCAAATCACTCACGTTAGTCGTACCGTATCCAGCAGCGGGCGCTGCTGATATTTTTGGTCGGTCAATCGCACAAGCGATGGAGTCGACCCTTAAGCAAACCGTTGTCGTTGAAAATAAACCAGGTGCAGCCGGAAACGTCGGTTTAGCCGGAGTCGTGCGTAGTAAACCCGATGGCTATACGATCGGTCTGGGCACGATTGGTACACAGTCAATCAATCAGTTTCTGTATACCGAGATGACGTTTGATCCGGGCAAAGATCTGCTGCCGATCGCGCTGGTGTCGACAACGCCTAACGTTTTGGTGGTTGCTGCCAACTCGCCCTGGAAGTCGCTGGCGGATGTGATTAAAGCTGCGCGCGACGCGAAAGATAAAAAACTCACCTACGGCACCCCAGGTATCGGTTCGTCGCCACACTTGACCGGTGCGTATTTTGAGGCGATGGCCGGTGTTGAGTTGTTGCATGTCCCTTTCAAAGGTGTGTCGGCGTCGCTGCCTGCCTTGGTGGGCGGCAATATTGATTTGTTGTTTGATAATTTGCCTGGTTCGATTAATCAGATCAAAGATGGTTCGCGCGTGCGTGGCATTGCGGTCACCTCGGCCCAACGCAGCCCTCTGGCTGATCAATTGCCAACCTTTGCCGAGGCGGGCGTGGCTGGTTTTGATGTGACAGCTTGGTTTGCAATCTATGCACCAAAAGGTACACCACAGCCTGTGATGGATAAGCTCATTGAGGCCGCACGTGTTGGGTTGAAGTCTGAAAAAGTTGAGCAAGCCTACATCAAGCTTGCTGCAACACCGGGTAATTTATTTGGCGCAGATTTAGCAGCGTTTGAAAGCAGTGAGCGCGCTAAATGGGGCAAACTCATTAAAGAAAGAGGAATCAAAGCAGAATGAAAGGGACAACAGCATTAGTGACCGGCGGCAGTCGGGGTATTGGTCGTGCGGTCGTTGAGCGTTTGCTTAACGATGGGTATGAGGTCTTAAACTTCAGTCGCACCGCACCTAAGCAGCTACTGCCAGGTGAGATTTTTGAATCGGTTGATTTGGGTGACGCCAAGCGCACCCGTGAAGCCATTGGCGACTGGGCCGCTAAAAAACAGATTTTGAGTCTGGTCAATAACGCGGCAATGATCCACGTGGCCAAAATTCAAGACGTGACCACTGAGCAAATCGAAGAGATGGTTGCCCTGAATATGGTGGCACCTTTGCTGTTGATGCAGGGTGTGTTGCCAGCGATGCGTGCCAACAAATACGGTCGCATTGTTAACCTCAGTAGCCGCGCGATGCTTGGCAAAGATGGTCGTACTGTTTACGGTGGTACCAAAGCAGGCCTGGTGGGCATGACGCGCACCTGGGCGCTTGAGACCGCAACCCAAGGCATCACAGTCAACGCGATTGCACCAGGCCCGATTGCCACGGATTTGTTTTTGGACAGCAATCCCCCAGACCTGCCACAAACTAAAAAAATCATGGCGTCGGTTCCGGTCGGGCGCTTCGGTGCCCCCGACGAAGTCGCGCATGCGATCTGTATGTTTCTGGATCCGAAAGCCGGTTACATCACAGGGCAATTGCTCTATGTGTGCGGTGGGTTATCGGTAGGGTTGACAGGGTAGTACCACTGCTGCGCCGGCAGCGCTGAGCGTTACCGCTGCAGCGCCAAGCTCGCATCCGAGTCTTGCTCTGAGTACTAGTTCGGTTTGACGCTCCAAGTGCCGTTCTGTAGAATAGGTGTTACCTTAGTAGCACCTATTTTAATTATTACGTTTGGCGACACCGATGGCCACGACCTCACTCAAGCTCTCTGATAATTTAAGAAGTACCGTGGCGCTGATCGCGCAAGAAGAAGGCGTCACACCGCATGCCTTTATGGTCCAGGCCATCAGCCGCGCTGCAGTACTAGCGACTCAACGCCAGCAACTGATCGCTGAAGCGCAAGCCGCTCAAGTACAGTCGCTTAAGTCTAAAAAAGGTTTTACGCATCAAGATGTCTTCGCCAGTCTGCGTGCACGCGCCGATGGTAAAAAAGCATTGCCGCTAAAGGCTAAGTCTTGGTAAAGATTTTTTATAGCAAGCTCGCCTTAACTGATCTAAACCGAATCACTGATTTTCTTATTGTGCAACAGCCTGGCGCTGTTCATTCGACTTTAGATTTAATTGACGAGGCGATTAGCCTGCTGGTGCGTCATCCGCTGATTGGTCGTTCGGTTGAGGCAGGCCTGCGAGAGCTTGTCATCTCGCACGGGCGCTCTGGCTATGTCGCGCTTTATAGCTTCGAGCAGGCCCATGGCCTAGTAAATATCTTGGCGATTCGCCATCAGCGAGAGTCCGGCTTTGATTTTGAGCTACAAGAGCCAAACTCAGCCGAGTAAGGCTATATGAAACGCCTCAAATTAAATGGATTGACGGTGATTCAACGGAGCGAAACTGTTGTTAATTTTTGCCCAGTGTCCCAGCGTACTCTTTGTGGATGTAGTCGATGAAGCTTTGGGCTGCGCTAGAGACCTCTTGTTTTTTACGTACGACTACTCCATAGCGTCTTGCTAGTGCCACATCCGTAACTCGGAGTGTAGGTCGTTTGTGTTTTGCATTCGCCTGAGCCATTGATTTTGGAAGAAAAGTAATTCCGTTGCCTGCATCCAGCATGCCAAGTAAGGTATTTAGTTGCGAAGCCTCGCGAAGAGATTGGATTGGCAGATTGCGTTTTTTTCCTTCCTCCGCTATCACACTGATAAGAGTTGTGTATCTGTCCAATATCAATAGGGGATATTTAAGGACTTTTTCAAGCACGACTTCCTTAAATTTGGCTAATGGATGCCCTCTTGGCACGACAAGCAATAGCTCTTCGTCTGCAAGGGTTTGAAAACGTAGCTTGTTTGAGTCGCCGTCAAAGGCGATCACTGCAAGATCAGCCTCACCGGACTGCACTTTGTCGATTACCTCCGGGTATTGCAGATCGAGAAGACGGATATGAACATCGGAGTACAGTTTCTGATAGCCATTAAGAATGCTGGGCAACGCTATCGCAGCAATCATGGGTGTTGCCGCTATCACAATCCTATGACTACCTCGATTTGTTCGGGTGTCAAACTCTTTCACAATTTCTTTTAGGCCTACTAACGCGACCTGACTCTGCTCATAGAGTCTGAGGCCATCTTTGGTTGGCTCCATCCTGCGGGTGGAACGGACAAGCAAACTAATGCCAAGACGGTCTTCTAGACGTTGGATACGAGCGGTAATAGACGGCTGCGACACATGCATACGCAGGGCTGCCTTGCTAAAACTACCTAGATCGATAACAGCAATAAAGGTCTCTAATTCAATTAGATCAACTCTAAGTGAGTATGAATCAGATCCATTTGTTGGTCGTGATTTAAGCAATTTTGTTCTTCACTATTTATTTGTATCTCTTATAAGTCTATCAGCAATTACGAATTGTAAGAATCATGTGTCGGCCTGATACTTACTCCATCAAACCAAAAGGGTTGCAGGTTTTAACCCGCCAAGGGTGTTGTATGACCCAAATCACCCAACTGGAAAATGATGAGTAGAGGCGAAAAAAAGTGACTTATGCGACCCCCACCACCGCTGAACAAAATAGGGCATCAACCCCAACGGAGACGTTCGATACGAAAGAATACCGGCGGGCAATGGGAGTCCTTCCTACGGGTGTCGCCATTATCACGACGAGGGACAACGCTGCCGAGCCTGTGGGTCTCACCTGTAACTCCTTTACTTCTGTTTCACTTGAACCTCCGTTAGTTTTATGGAGCATGCGTAAAGCGAGCAAGTCGATCGAAATATTTCGCGAGACGCAGTCTTTCGCAATTAACGTCCTGGCCCAGGATCAAGACCACTTGTCGCACCGATTCGCGACTAGCAGTATTGAAAAGAAGTTTGAAAGTGTGGCGTGGACGTCCGGATATTTAGATTTACCGTTGATTGACCATTGCATGGCTCAGTTTCAGTGCACCATATTTAGTAAACATGATGCTGGCGATCACATCATATTTATTGGAAAAGTTGAACGTTTCGAGGCCGTACGCGAAAGTAGTTCGCTAGTTTTCTACAAAGGCACGTACATGATGCTCGCCCAAGCGCAACACCTGTAGCAACGAGTTAACGCCGTTCTCAAACTAAAAGTAACACTTACGTACACAATTAAGATGAAAACAAAATTATTCAGACAAGTGTTGTCGGTAACCTTACTGATCGCTGGCTTAGCTGGGACGATTAATTCTACCCAGTCTATAGCGCAAGGCTATCCTGATAAACCTATCAGAATTATCGTTCCCTATGGGCCCGGCGGCGGAACTGATATTTTGACTCGAAATATCGCAGATCGATTAGCTAAAAAATTAGGCCAAAGCATCATTGTCGAAAATCGTCCAGGTGCGGCAGGAATACTCGGTTCGGAGTATGTCGCACGTGCTGCGCCGGATGGCTATACCATGCTGTTAGGTTCAACCGGTGCGTTAGCCCCCGCTAAAGCACTCAATCCTTCTCTGAACCTTGATCCAGTAAAAGATTTTGTGGCAGCCTCACCTATATCGCGCGCGGCACTGGTATTGGTTGTGAATCTATCCATCCCGGTGAAATCCGTCGCTGAACTGATTCAATACGCAAAAGCGCGTCCCGGAAAACTCAC
>CALCPT010000329.1 GCA_937897265.1 uncultured Alcaligenaceae bacterium | reverse complement strand
TGCCAAAAATGTGCCGGCCAAAATCCCCACAGGAGTACCGATCAAGGTGCCAATGCCCACCATCACGAAGCTGCCCATGATCGCATTGAGCAAACCGCCGGCCTGTCCGGGAGGCGGTGTAATTTCAGTAAACAGCGTCAGCGATAAAGCGCCGCCGCCCTTGATCACGAGCACGGACAAAATCCAAACCAACCAAAACAGGCCAAACACCAAGGCGGCCATCGACAAAGTCAACATCACTTTGTTTAGGATACTGCGCCGTATGTACACCCAGTTATCAGAGCGAATACTCGAGACTGGAGGCTGAATCGTGATTTTTACGTTGAGGTTCATGTTTTTGTACCTTCTGATTTTTCCATGCGCAACAACATCATTTTGGCTAGAGCCAGCACAATCGTGGTGATCAAGAAGAGAATTAGGCCTAATTCAATTAACGCAGACTTTTGCATCCCAGCCGCCTCGTTAAATTCATTGGCCAGAGCCGAAGCAATTGAATTACCGGGATCGAAAAAGGAGCCAGGCATTCTGAAGGCATTGCCAATCACAAACGTCACGGCCATGGTTTCGCCCAGTGCCCGACCTAAGCCCAACATGATCCCGCCAATGACGCCCGAACGCGTGTACGGTAAAACGACCTTCCACATGACTTCCCAAGTTGAACTGCCCAGGCCGTAAGCCGATTCTTTCAGCAAGGCCGGCACTAATTCAAAAACGTCGCGCATCACCGCTGCAATAAACGGGATCACCATGATCGCCAAGATTAAGCCTGCGGTAAAGATACCGATGCCAAACGGTGCGCCAGAAAACATCCAACCGATCACAGGGATTGGGCTGAGCACGCTAATTAGCGTTGGCTGCACGTATTGTTGAAAAAAAGGCACAAAGACGAACAAACCCCACATGCCATAGATGATCGAAGGGATAGCTGCGAGCATCTCAATCGCTGTACCAATGGGGCGCTTGAGCCAATTCGGCGCGAGTTCGGTTAAAAATATCGCGATGCCAAACGACACGGGGATCGCAATGATCAAGGCAACGAACGAGGTCAGCAGGGTGCCTAGGATGGGCACTAAGGCGCCGAATTCGGCCTGCACCGGATCCCATTCGTTCGTCCAAAGAAATGCAAAGCCGTATTTGGAAAGCGTTTCTTGGCTGGCATAAATCAGCGAAAACAAAATCGCTGCCAAAAGAAAAAATACTAAAAACGCAAACACCCGCGTTAGACCACTGAACGCTGCGTCATGCCACGAGTATTGAGTTTTTTTCATATCAATCTTACTAGCTGAGTCGGATACTGAGCTTGCGTTGGAGACGTACTCAACGCAAGCTCAGACGTAACGGAAAGACTAAACGTACGCCGTGCTTAGTTCAACAAGGGTTTGCCGCCCGCTGTTAAATTGGCTTTCCAATTGGCGCGGATTTGATCTGTGACAGCTTTTGGCAGAGGGACATAATCCAAGGCTGTGGCTGAAGTCGCGCCGTTTGTAAACGCCCAATCAAAGAAAGCGACTGCAGCTTTGCCATTGGCGGGCTTCGCCTGGTCTTTGTGCATCAAAATGAACGTAGCACTTGTGACAGGCCATGAATCAGCACCAGGCTGGTCCGTTAAGACAACGCCCATACCAGGAACGCTATCCCACTTTGCGTTGGCGGCAGCTGCCGCAAACGTTTTTTGCTCAGGCTGAACGGCTTTACCTTCTTGGTTTGTCAGTTGAGTCCAGGCCAAACTATTTTGCTTGGCGTACGCAAACTCAACATAACCAATCGAATTTTTTAGCTGCTTTACATAGGCAGCCACGCCCTCATTACCCTTACCACCTTGACCGGTCGGCCACTTGACCGCCTTACCTTCACCGACTTTGGCTTTCCAGTCGGCAGAGACTTTGCTTAAATAATTTGTCCAACCAAACGTCGTGCCAGAGCCGTCTGAACGATGCACCACGATAATTTGTGCGGCAGGCAGTTTAATGTCAGCGTTGAGTGTCTGAATCGCTGGATCATTCCAGATTTTGATTTTGCCAAGATAAATGTCGGCTAACACCGGGCCAGTCAATTTCAGCTGGCCGGGTTTCACGCCCTCGAGGTTCACCACGGCAACAGTACCGCCAATTACGGCCGGAAACTGCATCAAACCAATCTTATCGAGCTGCTCGCCGCTCATTGGGTCGTCAGACGCGCCAAAATCGACTGTTTTGGCAGTAATTTGCTGCACACCACCACCAGAGCCGATGGATTGATAGTTCACAGCCTTACCAGAAGCTGCTTTGTACTCAGCAGCCCACTTGGCATAGATTGGGAATGGAAACGAAGCACCGGCACCAGTGATATCTACAGCTTGCGAAGCGAAGCCCAGCGCGCTGAGCGCGAGCGCCGCAGAGAGTTTGACAAGTGAGCGTTTGAGCATGTCGTAGCCTTTTAAAATTCAATTCGGAACAAAATCTAGGCCACCTTTTGGCACTAGCTCGCCTATGGTACAGACCGAACGTGACGGCTTTATGACAGTCACAAACAAAAATGGCCCACACCTGGGCCATTCGATAAACCAATCAAGACATTGATTTATAAGCATTTTATTAAAAAAACTCAGGTATTCTTATTTTTTTCCATCAAATGCTCGTGTAATTTGAACGCCGCACGCCGATTAATCAGCTTGCTGTAACTGCCATCGGGTTGCTGCACCCACGCCAAACGATTATCGCGCAGCGCAAAGGTGAACGCTTCTTCGATCACTCGTTTTTTTAGCGCTTTTTCTAACACCGGAAACGCGATCTCAACTCGCCTGAAAAAGTTACGATCCATCCAATCGGCAGATGAAAGATACACAGATTCGACGCCCTGGTTGTAAAAATAAAATACCCGTGAATGCTCTAGGAAGCGACCAATAATCGAGCGCACCGTGATGTTTTCGGATAAGCCAGGTACCCCCGAACGCAAGGCACACACGCCGCGGATAATCAAATCGATCTTGACCCCCGCCTGGCTGGCTTTGTACAACTCTTGAATCACGATGGGTTCAAGCAAAGAATTTAACTTCACCATAATCCGTGCACTTTTTCCAGCGCGCGCAGCGCGCGCTTCAGCACGAATCATCGACACCACCGTGTCATGCAAGGTAAAGGGCGACTGCAACAGTTCTTTCAGCACACGGCGCGAACCAAGCCCCGTTAATTGTGAAAACACTTTATCCATGTCCTCACAGAGACGTGGCTCGGCAGTCAACAGACCAAAATCCGTGTACAAACTCGCCGTGCGCGGGTGATAGTTGCCGGTGCCTAAATGGCCGTAGCGCTTGATCCGGCCCTTTTCACGCCGCAGCACCAGTGCCATCTTGGCGTGTGTTTTATGGCCGACAACACCATACACAACATGCGCACCGACCTCTTCGAGGCGGGCTGCCCAATTGATGTTGGTCTGCTCATCAAAGCGTGCCATCAACTCAACGACAACCGTCACTTCTTTACCGGCCTTGGCTGCAGCAAGTAACAGGCGCATCAACTCTGAGTCTTCGCCTGTTCGATAAATCGTCTGTTTAATCGCAACGACGTCTGGATCGATCGCCGCTGCCGTTAAAAAATTAATGACGGGTTGAAAAGATTGATAAGGGTGATGCAATAGCCGGTCTTCTTTGGCAATCGCTTCAAAAATGGCAGAAGGCCGATTGGGCAAACTATCAAACGGCGCAGGAATAGGCCCTTGAAACTCGGGAAACAACAAATCAGGTCGTTTCACTAAATTACAAATCTGCATTAAACGCGACACATTGGCTGGACCATTGACACGATAAGTATCTGCCTCAGTCAACGAAAACTCTTTCTGCAAAAACTTGGCGATCTCAACTGGGGTCAACAAATCAATTTCAAGCCGTACGGCCGAACCGAAGTTACGCTGAGACAACTCGCCCTGAAGCGCCTGACGCAGATTAGTGACTTCTTCTTCGTCTACAAACAAATCACTATTACGCGTCACCCGCCACTGATAACAGCCCTGCATCGTCATGCCTGGAAACAATTCACCCACGAAGGCGCGCAGCAAGCTCGTCAACAAAATAAAACTGTGGGGTTGACCCGACACCCTCGGTGGCATTTGTATCAGGCGTGGCAGTGCACGCGGCGCCTGCACAATGGCAATCGTTGCCTTACGACCAAAGGCATCTTGCCCAGATAGGGGAACAATAAAATTTAAACTTTTGTTATAGACACGCGGAAACGGATGCGCCGGATCCAGACCAATCGGCGTCAACAACGGCATCACATCGCGATGAAACACCTCTTTGGCCCAAGCGGTTTGCGCCTCGTTCCATTCAATCGCATGATGTAGGTAAACGCCCTCAGTACGCAAGCGCGGGTAGATATCATCGTTGAGCAAAGCATACTGCCGATCGACAAGACGGTGAACTTCAAGCTGCACCCTTTCATAGGCTTGCTCGGTGGTCATGCCATCAGGGCCCATCAATGTGGGATGCTGCGCCAATTGCTCTTTTAAGCTTGACACGCGGATTTCAAAAAACTCATCCAGATTCGAGCTCACGATACAGACGTAGCGCAAGCGCTCAAGCAGCGGAGTATCGGGATGCTCAGCCATCGCTAAGACCCGCTCATTGAACTGGAGTAGGGACAGTTCTCGGTTCAGAAAAAGCGGTTCGGCTTTTTTACGCGCAGGCATAGAATGAGACCTTAGTTTTTTGACTACCTAGGGTTGTACAACAACAAAGTTACAGTTTTGTAACAATCAAGGCAGACTAGCTTATTTTTTTGAATTCTCGATACCCTTTTATAATACGTGTAATTGGGTTACTGGTTGACGTTGATGGAACACCTCTTGGCAGCAGTAGATCTGGGGTCGAACAGCTTTAGGCTATCGATCGGACGGGTAGCCGAGCAAAATGGTGCTAAGCATATTTACCAGATCGATCGACTCAAAGAGACCGTTCGTTTGGCCGCGGGCTTAAACTCCGCCAAGATACTCAACGATGAATCCGTTGAACGCGCTATCGAGGTACTCAAACGTTTTGGCGAACGCTTACGCAGTTTTCATCCCGATCGGGTACGCGCGGTGGCCACCAACACGTTTCGCGTGGCACGCAACGTCGCTGATTTTTTGCCTCGCGCCGAGGCGGCGCTGGGCTTTCCGATTGAAGTCATCGCCGGCCGCGAAGAAGCCCGTCTCATCTATTCTGGCGTCAGTCACACCCTACCTATCTCGGCCGATCGCCGCTTAGTGATCGACATTGGTGGTGGGTCAACCGAGATCATTATTGGACGTGGCGACGAACCGCTACTCACCTCGTCGCTCTATATGGGTTGTGTCAGTTACAGCAGAAAGTTTTTTCCAGACGGTGTGATTGACACGTATTCGATGAAGCAGGCCGAGTTGGCCGCGCGGCGCGAAATCGAGGTGATCACTAAGCCCTATCGCAAAATGGGCTGGGATGCCGCCTTCGGCTCATCCGGTACCGCCAAGGCACTGTACGCGATCTTGACTGAAGGTCGCCTGTCGCCCGAAGGAATTACCCGGGACGGCCTCGAAAAACTGAAGGCCAAACTCGTGCGCGCTGGGCGAGTGATCCCCAATGACCTACCCGGCATTAAGCTTGAACGCGCCGACGTCTTAACTGGCGGCCTAGCCATCATGAGCGCTTTCTTTGACGAGATGCGCGTCGAGGTCATGAAGACCGGCGACGGCGCCTTACGTCTTGGGGTCTTGGTTGATCTTGCCGGTCGCGAAGAAGCGCATGACCGCCGTGACGTGTCGGTGCTGGCCTTTACCAAACGCTATCACGTCGATACCCGTCAATCTGCGCGGGTTAAGCGCTGCGCCCTCAGCCTGTTTGACGCCGTGCTACCAGACCGCAACGAGCAAGACGAACTGCGCCACACCTTAAGTTGGGCAGCAGACCTGCACGAGGTGGGGTTATCGATTGCCCAAGCGGGTTATCACAAGCATAGCGCCTATATTTTGAATAACGCTGACATGCCGGGCTTTTCACGCGTCGATCAAACGCAGTTAGGTCTGTTGGCGCTTGCGCACACGGGCAAACTCAGTAAGGCGCAAAATCTGGTGAAAAATCGAGAGCAATGGTTAACCATTCTCTGTTTGCGCTTAGCGGTACTGCTTTGTCGGCGCCGCGAAGATGTGTCGCGTTTACCACTGTCCGTCAGCGTGAAGGGGTTTGCAATCGTATGCAAGGTCGACAAAAAATGGCTCGCCTCGCATCCGCTGACAGACTTTTCGTTACATGGCGAAGAAACCGAATGGAGTAAGGTCGGTTTTAATTTTGAGTTGATCCCGGTTTAGCGTTGTCAAAGCCAAAGTGCTTACGGTAACGTTGGCCCATATGACTCACTGTCAGCAACATCGGAAAATCCGCAGTATTAAAGTCTGGATCCCAGGCCGGCTCACCACATACACGCGCCCCTAATTTCAAATAACCTTTAAGCAAAGCTGGCACTGAGGCTGGTAATTGGCTATCTAGCTGCTCAACGGGATAGCGATGCAAGGGTTTCACACCTAAATCCTCGGTAAATAACGAGCGCTCTTTGACCTGACGCCAGACTTCGGCTGCGGTCACGCCATCATCGCGCAAACTGACACTTGCACAACCGAAGACATGCTCATAGTCACCCTGCTTGAGGATCTCTGCCAAGCCCGACCAAAGCATCATCAAGACGCCCCCTTGCCGATGCTCTTCGTGGATACATGCGCGCCCGAACTCGACTAACGAATCACGTACATGCCCTAAGCCGCTTAGATCAAACTCGGATTCAGAGTAATAACTACCTGCGCGCTTGGCTTGTTGTGGTGTTAACACCCGATAGGTACCTACGACTTGATCAGTAGAAAGTTCACGCACTAAGAGGTGTGCACACCAGGGATCAAAATCATCGTGATCAATACCATTGCGCTCGTGACCGAGCGCTGCACCGTACTCAGCGCTAAAGACGTCGTGACGCAGTCGCTGCGCCAATTCAATTTCTTCGGGCGATTGTGCTAAGCCAACGACTAACCCCGCCGAATGGTTCGAAGCCGTCGGCAGCGTAAACAAACTAGAGGCACTACGTACAAGCTCAAGCATGAGGTGAGTCTCCTGAAGTATCCCTCACTATGATCAACTGACATTTCACGAAAGTGACGAAATGATGAAGGTTTTTTGACTTTCGGCAAGCTTTTTAGACACCTGACCCCCCCCGATACGAGTCATTCATTCGCTAGCTCAATGAATCGCTCAGTGATTCGGTTATTCGCTCGCTAGGTTGCCAGATCAACCGCAGCCAATAAATCTACACACGTTGTCGCTAACGCTTCATCATCGGCCTCGACCATCAAGCGTAGTTTTGGCTCGGTACCCGAGGCCCGAATTAAGACTCGACCACGCTCGCCCAGCAAGGCTTCGGCTTGTCGTTGAGCAGCCTGTAAGCCAGCATGAGTCGCCCAATCAGTACCGGGCTTCAGTGCGACATTGATCATTTTTTGTGGGTACATGCGCAACGCAGAGACCCACTGCGCGAGCGTCTCACCGCTGCGCTGTAAAGCCGCCAACACCTGCAAGGCAGCAATGATGCCGTCGCCGGTTGTGTGTGAGTCTAAACACAATAGATGACCCGAGCTTTCGCCACCATAGAGCCAACCGCGCTTGCGCAACTGCTCAAGCACATAGCGGTCACCGACCTGAGCGCGTTCAAAGGGGATACCCATGGTTTTAAGTTGACGCTCGAACCCAAAATTTGTCATCAGCGTACCCACCACACCCGCCACAGGGCCACGCAACAGACGTTCACGCAGTACCGCGTACAAAAGCTCATCGCCGTTGTAGACACGCCCATTTGCGTCAACCATTTGCACGCGATCAGCATCACCATCTAGAGCGATACCTAGGTCAGCACCTCGAGCACGCACCTCGGCGGCTAAGCTTTCAGGGTGTAAGGCACCAACATCTTTATTAATATTGAAACCATCAGGCGATACGCCAATAGCTGTCACCTCTGCACCGAGTTCGCGAAAAACGTGTGGCGCAATATGGTAGGCCGCGCCGTTGGCAGCATCAACCACAAGTTTCAAGCCACCCAAATCCAAATCCGACGGGTAAGTACTTTTACAAAATTCAATATAACGGCCTGGGGCATCGTCAATGCGACGAGCGCGTCCGAGCTTTTCAGAGCTGACGCAATGCATGGGCTCAGCGAGTGCCGCCTCAATGGCTGCCTCAGTTTCATCGGGCAATTTCATCCCTTTGGACGAAAAAAACTTGATGCCGTTATCGTAGTAGGGGTTATGAGAGGCGCTAATCACAATGCCTGCGACAAGACGCCAGGTACGGGTCAAATACGCCACCGCTGGAGTAGGTAGGGGCCCGGCTAATAAGACCTCAATGCCTGCCGATGCAAAGCCCGCCTCAAGCGCAGACTCAAGCATGTAGCCGCTGATCCGTGTGTCTTTACCGATCAGCACGGTCGGGCGGCCACGCCGAGCCGAATGCTCTTTCGCCAAAACTTTACCAGCCGCATAACCAAGTCTGAGCGCGAATTCGAAAGAGTCTGCATAGTGCATCCCCTCATATCTAACGATTGATAGTGAGGTGAAGAATGTGGATACGGAACCTAGAGAAGCAAAGGTTATAGTTCTGGTATTAAGTTGTACGTTGTTGAAGTCATATTCGGTTAAGATGATGTTGGACTGGTTAACAACAGCTGTTACATAGGAGTTATCTGCGGTTATGATACAATCTTCTACGCCATTTACCTGGAATCTCTTCTCAACACCGTAGCTAGATACGCTACCTATGATCTTATCAT
>CALCPT010000328.1 GCA_937897265.1 uncultured Alcaligenaceae bacterium | reverse complement strand
TCTCAAACGATTTGCGAATGAGTTGGATCCAACAGGCGTGCGTATCGCGACCATTTGTATGGATGCCAGCGATCCAAAAGACTCAGAGGCAGCGGTTGATTTAGCCGTGAAGCGCTTTGGTGGGATCGATTTCTTAGTGCCGGCTGCAGCTATCTACTTGGCCAGACCCGCGAAAGAGATGTCGGATGCCGAATGGCACAAGGTGATATCGATTAATTTGGATGGTGTGTTTTATATTTGCCAACGTTCAATCAAGGCGTTGCGCGAAAACAGTGCGATTTGTAATATCGCTTCAGTGGCAGGTCATCGTGGCTCGTTTGCCAATTCGCACTATTCGGCGACGAAGGGCGCGATCTTGTCGTTGACACGCAGTCTGGCGCGCGAGCTTGGCCCGCGTACGCGTGTGAACGCAGTATCACCCGGCATCATTGAAACGTCGATGACGACTGAGTTGATCAAGTTGCGTGGTGCAGATTCAATTGAACAGTCGTCGCTCAAGCGCTTGGGGCAACCCTCTGAAGTGGCCACTGCGATTGCGTTTTTGTGCAGCAGTGGCGCAAGCTTCATTACCGGTGAGTCTCTGCAGGTCAACGGCGGCTTACATATTAGTTGACCGGGTGATTAAGTCTGGTTTTTTGCTGACGTAAATTGAGCTGCACCACTACCTGTGGTGTAGCCTTTGCTCGCCGCCCAGCCGCCGTCAACGGGCAAGACGATACCGTTTACAAACTTCGCCTCGGACGAGCATAAAAAGGCGATGGCATCAGCGATATCGCCGGGTGAGCCGCCTTGCGCACCCATTGGTACCACCTCGTTGAGGCCTTTGATAAATTCAGGATCTTGGTAGTAGCCATCCGTCAGTGGCGTGCGAATCAATCCTGGAGCAACGGCATTGACGCGAATACCATCTGCGGCGCAGTCTAAAGACAGGTTGCGGGTAAGGCCGATGATGCCGTGTTTGCTTGAGTTATAAGCAGGGCGGTGCGTGAGCCCCATCATGCCTGCAACCGAGGCGATGTTCACAATCGAGCCACCACCTGTTTTGCGCATACGTAACACGGCTTCACGCGCGCAGTAAAACGGCCCATTCAAGTTGATGTCGATCACACGACGCCATTCTTCGGGGTCAAGGTCATAAATTTTTTGAACCTCGCGTACCCCCGCGCAGTTCACTAAGATATCAATCTGCTTAAATTCTTGATCTATCGCGCTAAAGGCTTTTGCTACTGAATGGTGATCTGCCACATCAAATTGCAACGCCAATACTTTTTGCTTGCTGAGAGAACGCACCTTTTCGGCTGCGGCATCAGCCATTTTTTGTGAATAGTCTAGGGCCACAATCGAGGCACCGCCACGTGCGAATTTTTCAATAATCGCTAAACCCAGACCGCCACCTGCACCAGTCACTACGGCAACTTTATTTTCAAAGTTCATGTTTGTCTCCAGTTCGTTTAAAGCGTCGCCGCCAAATTTTTGATGTCAATTTTTTGTATGGGTAAGCATAACTGACTATTGAATCGTTGCGCGGCCCAAGGCATCGGCGCTTGTGATGCATTGCGCAATGCGTTGCGCATCGGCGGCTGGTGTCAGATTGCCGATATATGGTGCCGCCGCAGTCAGCGTCGCCATTTGCAAGATTTCAGCTTCTGTTGCGTTTTCTGCTCCGAGTTGTGCGAGCGTAATGGGCAATTCCAAAGAATGACAAAAGTCGATATGCGCCTGTACTTCGGCCTGAGGGCGCTCTTCCGCTACTAACTGAACGATCGAGCCAAAGGCTACAGTCTCGCCGTGCAAATAAGTACTCATGACGGGGTGAGCAGAAAAGCCACGCGTTAAGGCATGTGAGAGCGAGAGGCCGCCGCTTTCAAAGCCCAGGCCACTTAACAATACAGAGGCCTCAACCGCGCGTTCAACGCTTTCATTGGGCGTGCCGTGCTCTTGAATTTGCTTAAGCGCGGGTAAACCAAACTCAATAATCGTTTCATAACAGCGTTCGGCGAGCAGGCGCGCTGTGGCGAGTGATTGAGTGCC
>CALCPT010000327.1 GCA_937897265.1 uncultured Alcaligenaceae bacterium | reverse complement strand
GCATCAATCGCCTCAGCAATCTCATCTGCACGCCTCAGCGTGCGAAGCAACATCGGCACACCCATCGTGAGCGGGCTAGGCGTCAAGCCCCTTGCAAGTTGTGCCTCGCGAATATCTTGCCACTGCACGCCAAGCTCAGGGATCAAACGCAGCGTCAACCCAAAGCCTAGCGCCACCTTATCGGCATTCACCCAGCCTAAGCGTTCAAAGGGCCCCATTAACCAAACGACAACTTGCATCATCTGCGTAAGCGGAGTGGTCATCGAGACGACCAACGCGGCTAACACCAGCGTAAATAACCGCAAGATCATTTCAAGCGCTTGCAACACGCCGTGAGACCACACAGACAAACCGCCCAACACGCACAACAGCCACACTAGCGGCCGCAACTGCTGCCAGACTTGATGCAACGAGGCACCCGCCCAAGGCACTGACAAACACACCAACACACAAGCTACCAGCAATAGACTGGGCGAGTGCACCCACATCAGTGCAGTGCTACCGACTGCCAACACCGCTAGCTTGAGACCAGCGGATGCGCGGTGCAACGAGGTATTACCTGGCAGGTAAAGTGATCCAATCATTCTCTGTACAAAGGGTTCAAGTTTCTATATGGTCATTGTCGTGCGCTGCGTCAGCCTCAAGCGCAGTGCGCTTGATACCAATCCAGCGACTCAGTCGGCGCGCCGTCAAACGCCAAACGCCCTTGATCGATCACCAACACACGATTCATTTGTCGCATGAGCGCCAGATCGTGGCTGACGATCAAGGCGGGTTGCGGCAACCCGGCCAAATGCCGTTCAAAGCGATTACGCAGACGCAAATCCAGTTGTGTGGTTGGCTCGTCAAACACCAGAATCTCTGGCTCGGTAGCTAGCACCGCCGCCAAGGCCACTAACTGGCGTTCGCCTCCTGATAGGGTGTGCACGCTGCGTTCAGTCAAATGACCGACGCCCAGGCGCTCTAACGCCGCCTGAGCACGCAAGGTGCGTCGCTTCGGGTCAGGTTCGCGGTGCTTCAGGCCAAATTCAATATCTTCATGCACGACCGGAAACACGATCTGGTTGTCGGGGTTCTGAAACACAAACCCGACTTTACGACGCACGGCTGCCACAGCGTTGGCGGTATCCAGCCCGTCGACCCAGACCTGACCGGTTTTTGGCAAAAGCAAGCCGTTGCACAACCTGACCAAAGAGCTTTTACCCGAACCATTGGGCCCAATGACCCCAATACGCTGCTCGGACAGCTTCAAGCTTAGATCGGTTAACACCAACCGGCGGTCGCGCTCAACAGAGACGTTTTTGAACTCAATTAACATGGTGATCGATTATGCCCGATATCCCTCGGAAAACACCTATTGCATCGTAAAATGCGTAGAAGCCCCTTGGCTGCAAGCGGCAGAACGACTGGTTTAGTCACTTCAACTTAAATTTTCACGCCTTTGGCCAGAACTTTTTTAAACATTTGTGCTCGAACCATCAATATGAAAAAAATCATCAAAACTGACGCCGAGTGGAAAGCCCAGCTTTCTTCTGAAGAATATTATGTCGCGCGCCAAAAAGGCACCGAGCGGCCATTTACAGGACGCTACTGGGATCACAACGAACACGGCATCTATCGCTGCGTGGGCTGTGGCACCGCGCTGTTCGCCTCTGACACCAAGTTTGATGCCGGTTGCGGCTGGCCTAGCTATTTTGTGGCAATCGACGGCGACAACGTACGCGAAGAAACCGACCGCACGCACGGCATGCTGCGCACCGAAGTCTTGTGCAATGTCTGCGACAGCCACCTGGGTCATGTGTTTCCTGATGGTCCGCCGCCAACCGGCTTGCGCTATTGCATCAACTCAGTGTCACTGACTTTTGAGCCCATCAAACCTTAAGGTCACCCTCGCCCTGAGTGGCGAGACTTGACAGAGCCATCCATGAAA
This sequence comes from uncultured Alcaligenaceae bacterium, assembly GCA_937897265.1. Taxonomy (GTDB): domain Bacteria; phylum Pseudomonadota; class Gammaproteobacteria; order Burkholderiales; family Burkholderiaceae_B; genus Zwartia. Next base: position 625 of record CALCPT010000327.1, on the reverse strand, counting down.
AAATTTCTCTTTGATTTGTTTCCGCTGATTTTGTTTTTTGCGGCCTATAAGTTTGCCGATATTTATGTCGCGACAGGGGTTGCGATGGCGGCGGCTGTCGTGCAAATTCTATGGATCAAACTGTCCGGCAAGCCGATCGAAGGTATGCACTGGATCAACCTTGGCGTCATCGTGGTGTTTGGCGGTGCAACACTTTGGTTCAAAGACGACGCCTTCATCAAATGGAAACCCACCATGCTGTACTGGCTTTTTGGTGGAGTATTGTTAGGCAGTCAGCTAATCTTGGGTCGCAACCTCATGCAAAAGCTGCTAGGTGAAAAAATCGCGATGGGCGCAGCAGCATGGCATCGCCTGAATCTAAGCTGGGCACTGTTCTTTCTCGCTGCGGGTGCGATCAATCTCTTTGTCGCGTTTTCGGGCTATTTCACTACCGATCAGTGGGTCAACTTCAAGGTGTTTGGCTTGATGGGCTTACTGATTGCCTTTGTCATCGGGCAATCAATTTGGCTCGGTAAACACATTGACACCAAAGACGGCGACCCCAAGCCATGAGCGCCTCGCATACACCTACCAACCCACATCTACTCTTATTGCAAGAGCGCTTGGCTGCCCTGAAGGCTACCGA
>CALCPT010000326.1 GCA_937897265.1 uncultured Alcaligenaceae bacterium | reverse complement strand
GTGGTGGATGTGTCGGGTTCGAACGGGGCGCCAAGTTCTGTGACGGCAGCAGGTGCGACGGCGTCAGTATCGGGCGCCACACCTAATCCAACCGGTAACTGGACCGAGGTGGTGACCGCTGGCGCTGCGGTAGTGGATGCAACTGCGCAACACACAACCTTTACGACACCCTCTACCTCGAACGCAGTTGCAGTGACAACGGCCGATACCGTCACGCACGAAGTTGCGAACGTTACCGTCGTGCAGTGGCACTTGTAGTAAGAGCATGCCTCGCATCAATAGCATCACTTAAGGTTTGTATGGCTGTTTCACTCATACCGTTTCTTTTTTATTTTTTCGCCGCCTTTTCTATCGTGATTGGCGTGGCGATGTGCTGGATTTTCAAAGGCCGTTTCGATACCTCAGTGCGCTATTGGGTGGGGGGCACACTCTTAAGTGGCTTGGCCGCTGGCGTGACGGTGTTACGAGAAGAATTGGTGCCCCTAGTATCGTTTGTGTTTGCTAACGCCATGAATTTTGGCGCATACTTTTTGTTTGCGCACTCATTGCGTAGCCTGCCCAGTGGGGCCGAACGCGGGTCGCTGCCGAAGCCGATTCTTTACCTGCTCTTTGCTGTCGCCTATTTTTGTGTGTTGGCTGTTCTTGAGCAACAAGCCTCGCAAGTCTTTCAAAAAACAGCCGTCGCTATTTCGGCAGCCTTTGGTAGTCTTTGGGTGTTTTATGCCTCGCTCAAGGCGCAGAAAATCCTCAAGAACAATTATTTAAAAGCGCTGGGTTATGTGTTTGTTCTTCAGGCGCTTTGTTGGCTGGTGCGCGCGGTCGCGATTAACTCGTCTGGCTTGACTTCGCCGTTTGATGCCACGGCGATCAATATGTTCATTTTCACAAGCTTATTGATCTTGGGCGTGATGCGCTACATGATCTATATCGGCCTGCGCTTTATGTTGAACACTTTTGAGACCAACGATTTACGCAAGCGTAATCGCCTGCTTGAAAACATCGTCTTAGAAAACAAGTTGCATTCGGCACTGCGAGCAAAAGTGATCGTGCCTCATTATCAGTCGATTGTTGACTTGGTCTCTGGCAAGGTGATTGGCTTTGAGGCCTTGGCCCGTTGGAATGATGCAGAGCTAGGTGCGGTGGCACCAGATACGTTTATTCCGATCATTGAAGAGAGTGGGCGTATCGAAGAGCTCACTGATTTGATGATTGATCAAATCATGATTGACTTGCCCACGATCAAGCAAAAGTTTCCGGGTGCCTTGGTGTCAATCAATGTTTCGAGCTTACTGTTCGCAGACGAATATCTCTTGAAGCTGTTTGGGCAACGCCTTGTGCAATTCAAAAGCGAGTATCCGTCTTTAATACTTGAAATTGTCGAAGGCAAAATTATCGAAGCCAATGCGCAGGTTGGGTCGCAAATTACTCAGCTCAGAGAGTGGGGCTTGGGGATCAGTATTGACGATTTCGGTAAAGACTATTCATCGCATTCACGCTTGATTGCGCTGCCGTTTAACCATCTCAAAATTGATCGCGAGTTTATTCATCAGTTAGGCCGTAGCAAGAACGCCGATATTGTTGTGAAAAATATCATTGACCTGGCGCAGAGCCTAGGGATCTCAGTGACTGCAGAAGGGGTTGAAACCCAACAGCAACGCAACGTGCTGGTGCAGTTAGGCTGTCATTGTGGTCAGGGCTGGTACTTTGAAAAAGACCAGCCCCTTGAGCGTTTGCACGGCTTGCCCGTGACGTTTGGGCCACCGGTGGTGGCACCGCCAGAGGGGCAGCTAGCTTAGTACCCTACTGCCTCACCATCGCGGCGATGATCAGAACCCGCGGCATAGGCAAATGGCCCGGTACTTGATTGTTGTTCGCCTAAGCGAGCAACCAACTGTGCACTACCAAAATCAGTACTGTCGGCAGGTGCCACGATAGGCGCGTGGCCCATCGCTTTGAGCCCTGCAACCACAGCGGGGCTAACAGTGGCTTCAACCGTGAGTTCGGCGACATCATTGATGCGCCAGCGCGGCGCATCTGAGCAAGCCTGTGGGTTGTGCTGTTCAACAACACGACGCAACACCATTTGCATATGGCCTTGTGCCTGCATGTTGCCACCCATCACGCCAAAGGCCATCTCAGGTTGGCCATCACGCGTCATGAAGGCTGGGATGATGGTGTGCATGGGGCGCTTGCCGCCCGCGACTTGATTTGGATGGCCAGGGGTCGTCACAAAACCAGAGCCGCGATTTTGTAGCGCGATACCAGTTTTAGGTACGACCACGCCAGAACCAAAGCCTTTGAAGTTAGATTGAATAAACGAAATCATGCGACCGTCTGCATCAGACGCGCACAAATAAATAGTGCCGCCCGAGGGTGGTTGCCCCGCTGCGTAGGTGCCGGCTTTTTTCGGGTCGATCAGTTTGGCGCGCTCACGTGCATAGGATTTGCTGAGCAAATCTTTTGCACTGACTTTCATAAACTCAGGGTCAGCAACGTGCGCATACAGATCGGCAAAGGCCACGCGCATGGCTTCCACTTCTAAGTGCATGCGTTCTGCCGAGCCTGGGGCGGTTTCGTTGTAAGGCAGGTGTTCGATGATGTTCAGTGCTAGCAGCGCAGTGAGACCTTGACCATTTGGCGGAATCTCATGCACGTCGTAGCCGCGAAAGTTGGTCGAGATAGGCTCGACCCAGTCGGCTTGATGCGCAGCCAAATCCGCTTCGGTCATCGCGGCACCGCATTCAGCCGAGAACGCTGCAATCATTTTTGCCAAACGACCACGATAAAACGACTCGCCCTTGGTGCGTGCGATGTCTTCTAGCGTGTCAGCTTGATCAGCAAACTTCCAGATCTCGCCTGTTGCTGGTGCGCGACCATTCGGCATAAATGCGCTAAAGCCTGGATGTTGCGCTAGGTCCTTGACTGCAGCCGCCCATTGCTTAGAGATGACGGGGCTAACAGGAAACCCTTCGCGCGCATGACGAATAGCGTCTTTGAATAAATCTTCAAAGGGCAGTTGACCAAACTTGTTTGACAACGCAACCCATTGCGAAACGGCACCGGGTACAGTGACTGACTCCCAGCCATTCTTGGGCATGGTGTCCATCCCCTTAAACCGCTCGGGCGACCAGGCCGCAGGTGCACGCCCCGAGGCGTTCAGTCCGTGCAGCTTTTTACCATCCCAAATAATCGAGAAACCGTCACCGCCAATACCGTTCATGGTGGGCTCAACGACTGTCAGCGTGATGGCCGCAGCAATGGCGGCGTCGATGGCATTGCCACCACGCGCAAATACAGCCGCGCCCGCTTGCGAAGCGAGCGGTTGCGACGTTGAAACGATATTGCGTGCCAACACGGGTTGGCGGCCAGACTGAAATGGGAGTTGCCAGTTCATGAGTGAAAAGATTCCTGCGAAGGTTAAGTGACCGGGACCCAATGCCCCTGCGACATGACGCCATGACTGTACGACGAGTCACGGCAGTATTACGTTGACCCCATCATAATCGTTGGCGTCGCTTCTGGCTTGTTGTCAGCGCCATCGAAGCACGCTACAACAAAAAAAGCGCCGAGGCGCTTTCTTTGTTGGGCTTAAGCGCAAACTTAAGCGACCATATGAATTGCTTTTTTGACCGTATTGAAAATTTCATCAATTTGGTCTTCGCTGACGATCAGTGGTGGCGAAAACGCCAAGCTGTCGCCTGTGTAGCGAACTAACACGCCCATTTCTAAGCACTTCAAGAACACGTCATACGCACGTGCACCTGGCGCACCTGCGCGTGACTCAAGCTCAACCGCACCCATCAAGCCAAGGTTGCGGATGTCTTTGACGTAAGGTTCGCCACGCAGGGCGTGGATGGCTTTTTCAAATTTTGGTGCCAGACCCAACGAGCGATCGAATAACTTTTCGCGCTTGTAGATCTCTTGAGTTGCCAGGCAGGCAGCGGCAGCGGCGGGGTGCGATGAATAGGTGTAGCCGTGAAACATTTCAATCGCATTGGCTGGGCTGGCGTTAATAATGGCGTCATAGATCTGGGTGTTAGCTGCGACAGCTGACATCGGGATCGAAGCGTTGTTGATCGCTTTGGCCATCGTAATCATATCGGGGGTCACGCCAAAAAATTCGCTGGCAGTCGCTTTACCTAAACGACCAAAGCCTGTGATCACCTCATCAAAAATCAGCAAGATGCCATGCTTAGAGCAGAGTTCGCGCAGACGCTGAAGGTAACCTACAGGCGGTACCAACACGCCGGTTGAGCCAGCAACGGGCTCGACGATTACGGCTGCAATGGTCGAGGCATCGTGTAAGGCACACAAGGCTTCAAGGTGATCAGCCAAGTGCATACCCCATTGCGGCTGACCTTTGCTGAAACCCATGTCAGGAATGCTGTGGGTGTGCGGCAAATGATCGACACCAGGAATCAGGTTGGCTGAATAGGCCTTGCGGTTAGCAACGATGCCGCCAACTGAAATGCCGCCGAAGCCTACGCCGCTGTAACCGCGCTCGCGGCCAATCAAACGGGTACGCTGGCCTTCGCCACGCGCGCGATGATAGGCCAGTGCCATCTTGAGTGCGGTGTCCACGGCCTCAGAGCCCGAGTTTGCAAAAAAGATGCGATCTAAGCCTTTTGGCATGACGCCCGCAACAACTTTTGCGGCTTCAAACGCTAACGGGTGGGCCATCTGAAAGGGTGGCGCGTAATCAAGCTCTTGCATCTGCTTGTGCACGGCCTCGATGATTTCGGTGCGACCGTGACCGGCGTTGACACACCAGAGGCCGGCGCTTGCATCAAGCACCTTTTGGCCATCCATGGTGGTGAAGTGCATATCTTTGGCGCTTTTAAGAATGCGCGGGGCAGCTTTGAACTGGCGGTTGCCAGTGAAAGGCATCCAGAAATTGGTCATGTCCACATTGTTGGACAAGCTAACGGCTTCGGTGACAGCGTTCATGGGGTTCTCCGGTAATCGGGTTGTACGCTCACTGTAGCGCTGCGAGGCGTGTTGCGACCAGTACAGTTGCACAAATATGTGGCAAACTGTACTGGTTACAAGATCGCTGCGGTTGTTGTGGGGCAACCGCGGATAGCCGTCACCCTAACTCGTCTGACGGACCTGCCCGCTTTCACCAACTAGGTGCCAAACTTGGCTTTCACCCTGAACCTTGATCGAAACGCTGAGCGCAGCTTGGTCGAGCAAATTGTCGCCACGCTGACGGCCGCCATCGCTACCCGCGCCTTACGGGCCGGCGACGCCTTACCTTCTGTACGCCAACTCGCACGTGAGCAGGGTCTAAGTGCCTTTACCGTCTCAGAGGCTTATCAGCGCTTGGTGGCGTCTGGGCAGGTTGTGGCAAAGCGCGGTGCCTCGTATCGGGTGGTGGATAAGCGGTCGCCGCCGCCCTCAGTCACGCCCGAGTGGTCTGCTCCGACCTTGAACGCGGCCTGGCTGTTGTCAGATGTCTTTGCCGACCACTCGGTGCCGATCAAGGCGGGTTGTGGTTGGATACCCGGTGAGTGGATCAACGAAAGTGGTTTGCAGCACGCGTTGCGCACCTTGAGCCGTGTGCCTGGCCCGCGCTTTGGTGGCTACGGGCACCCCTACGGGATGGCGACGCTGCGCGAGCAAATTGCGGCAAGACTCAGGCGCAATGACATACCCGCCGAGGTTACAAATGTGCTGCTGACGCAGGGTGCAACGCAAGCACTTGATTTGGTGGTGCGCACGTTGCTGCGACCTGGTGACACGGTCATTGTTGAAGACCCTTGTTATTGCAATTTACTGCAAATTTTGCAGCTCGCGGGCTTAAAGGTTGTGGGCTTACCGCGTAACGCCGATGGTCATGATCTTGATCAGCTCTCGCAACTTATCAAGCGTGCGCGCCCCAAAGCGATCTTTGTGAATACCGTGTTGCAAAATCCTTCGGGCACCACGCTACCTTTGGATAGTGCTAAGCGCTTGCTTGAGATCGCCGATCAGCACGGCTTGTGGGTCATCGAAGACGATATCTATCGCGAGCTTGCAACCGAAGGTGCACCGTGCCTCGCCGCGCTCGAAGGGCTGCGTCGTGTCATCTACATATCAGGGTTCTCGAAAACGATCGCGCCTACGCTGCGGGTGGGCTATGTGGCTGCACATGCCGACATACTGGCAAGCTTGGCCCGCAGCAAAATGGCGGTTGGCTTAACCTCTTCCGAGGTGACCGAGCGCTTGGTGGCCAATGTCTTGACCGAGGGGCACTACCAGCAACATTTGAAGTTTTTAATCGAAAAATTAAGACATTCGCATCAGCGTGTATGCGCCAGTATGCAGGCAGTGGGGGTCGAGATTTTTGCGCAACCCGATGCCGGTTTATTTGTGTGGGGACGTTTGCCGATTGATCCGAAGCACAGTTCGGGTGTCGCAACCCGCGCTTTGCAACATGGCATCTGGCTGGCTCCCGGAGCCTATTTTCGGCCGGAGGATCGCGCTTCGAACTGGTTTCGTTTTAATGTGGCCAACTCAGACCATCCCGTTTTGTGGGATTTCATTCGTACGCTGGCTTAGCGATCAACCGTCAAGTACAGCGTTTCTTTGATTTCTTCCATGACAACGTAACTACGCGACTCTGCCGAGGCCGGCAGACGCTTGAGGATTTCGCCCAGCAATTGCCGATACTTGCCCATCTCAGACAAGCGTGCTTTGATCAGGTAATCGAAATCGCCTGATACGAGGTGACACTCCATGACCTCAGGAACGTACTCAAGCTCTTTCTTGACCTTTTCAAAGACGTCGTCGGATTTCGTTGAGAGTTTGATCTCGAGAAACACTAAAAGATTTTTGCCCAGCGCGGCGGGGTTGACGCGAGCGTAATAGCCCATGATGATGCCCTCACGCTCTAAGCGTCGAACGCGCTCTGAACAAGGGGTTGCCGAGAGGTTGACCCGCTCGGCTAGGTCGGTCATCGAGATGCGACCATCGCGTTGTAAGACATCGAGTATTTTCAGGTCAATGCGATCAAGTGGTCGCGAAGGTTCTTTAATGGTCACGGCGCAGATCCGAAAAGTCAAAGCGGTGAAAGGCAGGCGAAATCATTGCGTAAAGACTTTATTCTAGTGATTTCTGCTGTAATGTTGTCAAAATATTTTTTAACGTTAGGTTGCTATTCAATATGTCAATCGT
>CALCPT010000325.1 GCA_937897265.1 uncultured Alcaligenaceae bacterium | reverse complement strand
CGCAAAGCATCTTTGGCAAAGCATGCACCTCAAGCAAAACGAGTGGCGACTGGCATACCGTGCTGAGCAAGCGTTTGTTGCTCGCATCAATCGTGTTCGAGAGGCAACTACGCCTGACCAACAACCACTTGTCTTATCAGAACAAGTCACTTATGTTGTGACTGGGGCAACCGGTGGCCTCGGTCTTGCCACCGCTGCATGGTTAGTCGAACACGGTGCGCGTCGTTTGATGCTCTTAAGCCGCCAACCGCTCTCAACGCAGGCACAGCAAGCAGTCAACACGTGGAGTCAACAAGGCACGAGCGTCACTCACCTTTGCGTTGACATCGCCGATCGCCAGGCACTAGAAAGCGCAATTCTGCAGACGCAAGCAGAGGGCGCACGTAAATTAGGGATTATTCATTGTGCTGGCGTCTTGGACGACCACCTATTGATCGATCTTCAGTGGCCAAACTTTGAAAATGCTTACGCCGCTAAGGTTCAAGGAACATTGAATCTAGACTCGTTAACTCGAAAACTTGATGTTGACTGCTTTGTCATGTTCTCGTCGGCGGCCTCACTGCTTGGTAATCGCGGCCAGGCCAACTACGCTGCGGCTAACAGCTTCATGGACGCGATCGCCCAGCAACGCAAACTTGCTGGTCTGCCCGCCCTGAGTATTAACTGGGGCCCTTGGGCCTCGATCGGGATGGCTCAGTCAAATTCGACAATTTCCAGACAGCTTGCAGCACAAGGATTTACAGCGCTCAGTACCCAGTTAGCCTTACAGGCGTTGGGTAACTGTTTGCTTGGCACACGGACTCAGGTGGGCGTGATTGATTGTCAGTGGGATCAATACCTTCAAAGTGCTGAGCATTTAGAGTCTTTTTTAAGCAAAGTCGCGACCGCACCGATCCAAACACAAGAGCAGCAACGCCAAGGCGCACAGTCAGCTTTGGTTGACCAGTTGACTCAAGCCACTACGGCCGAGCGACTAAGTTTGTTGACCACGATTGTGAACACTGAGATTCGTAAGATTTTGGGGCTTGCCGAAACAATGGCAGTACCCGAGGATCAAGCTCTGACAGATCAAGGCTTTGACTCACTGATGGCGGTTCAGTTGACCAATGCGGTCGGTCGTATACTCGGACAGCGGCTGCCCGTGAGTCTCGTGTTTAACCACCCATCTCCCAAAGCACTTGCCTCATATCTTTTAGACTTGATCACTAGCCAACTCAAAACACCTGAACAAGTTGTCGCAGCGAACGAAAAGGCCAAACTTTCACAGCCGAGCTCAAGCGACCGAGCTCGTTCGCTGCTCGACGATCTTGATAACCTGCT
>CALCPT010000324.1 GCA_937897265.1 uncultured Alcaligenaceae bacterium | reverse complement strand
CTACGTACCACCACCCCAGCCCATTTCTCGTAATGCTGAATGAGAGTGGTGAAATCTGCTTCTGAGCCACCTTGGGTCACGGCAAACTCCCATACCTGACGGGTATTGTTTGCCACCCACATCGGCACTTTGAGCTCTTCGGCCTCGAGCAGAGCGAGTGAGATGTCTTTATGCATGGTGTGAGTTGAGGCGCCGTAATCAAAGGTGCCGGGTAATACGGATTTTGGAACTTTGTCTGTCGTCGCGCTGTTGCGGCCTGTGCTCGCGTTAATCACGTTGACCATGAGGTCGGCATCCAGACCTGCCTTGGCACCGAGCACCAACGCTTCGAAGGCCGAGGCCATGTTCGTGGCAGAGATCATATTGTTGACCAGTTTCATCATCTGCGCCATGCCCGGCTCACGACCAATGTCAAAGACACTTTTACCGATTATATTGAAGAGTCCACGAACGCTTTCGATCACAGCGGCGTCACCAGCCACTAAGATCGCCAGGGTACCGTCGTCTGCACCGCGTGGTCCGCCGCTGACAGGGCAGTCCAACACGCTGATGTTTTTAGTTGCCAGAGTCTTTGCGATATCGATCACAGGGCTTCGACCGATAGTCGAGGTTTCGATATAGACCTTGAGCTTGTTGCCATGGATCACGCCCTCTGGCCCATACGCAACAGCTTGACTGATCTCGATATCGGGCAGGCAAGCAAACACGACTTCTACCGCATCGGCGATTGATTTTGGGGTGGTGTGAACAACCACGTCCCATTTAGCAAAAGCAGCGATTTTGGCGGGATCGACATCACAGACGTGCAGTGTGATCCCCGCCTGAGCCAGTCGACGTGCAATGCCGCCCCCCATTGCGCCAAGCCCAATGAAGCCAATTGCCGTTTGTTCGAGTGTCATTTTGTTCTCCGCTTGATCCACTTTTTGTGGACTTGTTATTCGCCGTCATTATCTTAAGTCACGGCTCAGATATTACCAACTTGACTTAGCTCAGCGAGGTCAGGGTGCGCTCGATGATAGTACGTTGTGCGTGACTACCGCCCACTGTGACAGAATCTTTGACGCACTCGCTCAGTGCGTGACGCGCGGTTAACAAGTCACGATTGAGCCAGGCGGCCAACCCATTCACCCAAGCCAGGGCGCTTGGCGCACCACCATGGCCCGCATCTGCATGCTTTTGCAATCGTTGACGACAGTCATCGAGTGCGGTGAGCTGCCCGGTGCCGGCCGCAAGCATGGCCAAATGTAGTTCGGCAAACACATTGCCCCCATTGGCAAATTTATCTTGAGCAAATTTTTCTGCTGCGCCCCAATTCAGGTCGCCTAATCCCTGGAGCTTCAAGCGCCAAAGTAAAGAGGTGGTGTCGGTCATACCCACTAAAGGTAGAGCACAGGCAAGATGGGGTTCGATCACCGTGACCAAGCGGTTTAGAGCCTGCTCGGTCTGACCTAATTCAAGTTCGCAGAGTGCTGTATGCCAATGTATGTGTCCAAAAAGCATCGCTGTGTCGGGGTACTGTGTTAACCATGTTTTCGCAAATTCCATTGCGATGTCAGGCTCGTTGAGTTCAAACCTTGCATGCATCATGATATGGGCCGCATTGCCATTTGCCCGTCTCAGTTCAAGGCTGCGAGACACGAAAGGTAAACCGGCCTCGGGTTGATTGGTCTCAATCAGGACCCAGCCGCGATGACTGAGTAACCAAGGGTGATCGGCAGGGTAATGTGAAACGAGTTTTTGTACAAAATCAAACCGTTGTTGATCATGATCGGCCTGACCGCTGAAAGTGATCAAGCCGAAGGCGCCTAGCGCAAGTGACATCACGAGCGCGTCGCCTGGCCATTGATCTGCATGTGTGCGTACGTTTTGCAGTGCTGCAGTTGAGCGGCCGTCAAGCATCAGATTGACGATTCCAATATGAGACTGCTCGCGCTCTGTCACGGCGTTGGTGCGCATGAGCGCTTGTTTTGAGGCCTCTCGTGCTTCAGCGCCGCGACCTGCAGCTTGCAACAGCAGCGCACGGGTGCTGTGTGCTAGTGCAAAGTCAGGTGCGTGTTCGAGAGCCTGTTCAATCGAAGCGAGTGCCCCCGGCCAGGCGTGCAACTGACAATCGACTGCGTGATCGTAAGACTTCAGGGCATCTTTCGAGTGACACGTTACAACCTGATCAAAAGAATCTTTCAAGAATCACCTGACTAATTGAATGACACCAATAGGTTTTCGGTAGATACGTCATCAGTGTGTTGCTCAATGGGCATAAATAAGCGCAAAGTATTGTTTTGGATCTGTCCAAATTTTTAGTGACTGAAATCCGGCTCGACTCAACAAATGTTCGATAGAAGCGATCGTATATTTGTGCGAATTTTCAGTATGTATCAATTCGCCTGTCTTGAACACGCGCTGCCTGCCACGCCATGATACGGTCGTATCACACAGCGCTTCAAGATAAAGTTCGACCCGTTCTTTCGCTTGGTTAACGACCACTTTATGGCAAAAATCCCTGACATCAAAATTTGAATCGATGATGGCATTGACAGAGCGAAGGATATTCAAGTTGAATGCGGCGGTTATTTTTAGCGGATCGTCATAGGCTGCTTGCAGTACATGATCTGCCTTCATGAGGTCAACTCCCAAGAGTAAACCGCCACCCATTGCTTCACGTTTGATTTGCGCTAGCAAGGCTTCTGCCTCGGTCGGCAAAAAATTACCGATGCTTGAGCCGGGGTAAAAAAAAGTTCTAGGTACTTGGCGGATCGCCGCAGGTAGCTTTAGCGTTTGTGAAAAATCCATACCGATTCCCAACATTGGGATGTCAGCATACTGATTTTGTAGTTTGTCTAAGGCATCTTTCAGGTAGTCCACTGAAAAGTCGATGGCGACATACGACGACGGTCGAAGCGATTCAAAGAGTCCGGCAGCCTTCTTACAATCCCCAGCGCCTAAATCAATCAAGACTGGATTTTTGCCTACGGCCATCGCAATTTCATTTTTGTATTGCTTCAGCAAACCCTTTTCAACGGCAGTTGGATAGTATTCTGGCACGAAGGTGATGGCCGTAAAAAGATGCGCACCCAGCGCGTCGTATAAAAACTTGGGCGAGATTGATGCCTTCTCGGCCAACAAACCTGCCTCAATCTCCGAAACAAGCATTTCGGGTGGGTTCACTAGATGGCTATCAAGAAAGACGGGTTTTTGCATGAGTGACAGGCGACCTTGGCTAGACTGAGCG
>CALCPT010000323.1 GCA_937897265.1 uncultured Alcaligenaceae bacterium | reverse complement strand
GCGGGTTTTACCGCTTCATCCCCGCCAATGCCTTGCCTGATCTCTCGACCGGCACGCTGCAGATTGCGGAAGTCGTGGCCAAGGGAGCCACGCGCCACGTCGTGTGGCACGACGTGCCGGACCCGGAAGCGAGCAGTGTGCGTACCAGCCTGCAGGTGCCAGCTGCCTCGCATTTCAAGGGTGGCGAAGGTATCGCCTGGACCGAAGGCCTCGTGTATTTCACCACCAAGGGCGACAACCGGGTGTGGCGCTTTGATATCCGTTCGAACCAGATAGATGTCATCTACGATTTTGCCAGTGCCACGATGTCATTAATATTTTTAACGGGGACCGTTGGATTAGCGACCAAAATAATGGTTGCATCATTGAGCTTGGTTACTGCTGCAAAATCAGTGACGGGGTTGAAGGGGGCGTTGAGCATGTTTGGCGCAACCACAATACCGCCGTCAAACCCCATCAGCAGTGTGTAACCGTCTGGTGCTGCAGTCGCGACGATTTGAGCACCAATAAAGCCAGAGGCGCCTGGCTTGTTTTCGACAATAATTTGCTGCTTGAGTCGTTCAGCAAGTTTGTCGCTCATGTAGCGTACGACGGCATCCCCACCACCACCAGGCGAAAATGGCACAACAATACGAATCGCACGATTGGGATAGTCATCCTGTGCGTGCGCCGTGTGCAGGAGACCGCTGAGACCAAACAAGGCGAGGGCGCCGCTGAGTAAACAGGTGCGTTTGACGTATCTATAGAAAGTAGATTTCATCATGGGCTTTAAAACAAAATTTAGGAGCGAGCGCGATAGTGATGTATCGCGCTCATGGGTCGTGCGGCGACTTGACCGAACTCGACGCAATGGCGACGACTTTACCGATCCCAAACTTCATCCGGGACGGGGAGGCCTTTTAAATCTTCAACACTTAAAGGGCGATCAGGCGTAATGCCATAGGTTTCAAGCATCAACGTCATTTGACGTGTGTGTTGGGCAGCATGCCAGGCCGTACGCTCAAAGACGTCGTGCATGGTTCGTCTTCCGTAGTAAGTTGGTACCAAGTAGTCGAGGCTACGATTTGTTTCTTTTGCCCACCACGCCAGCAGCTCAGCTCGCACGGACTCTCCTCGCTTGGCTAAGTCGCTTGCTGTCCATTCGTCAGGAGCCACTTCGTTAAAGCTTTCAAATTTCAAGTCGATTTGGTGGGCGGCTTCAACGCCCATTTGTGCGACACGAAAAATATGAAACGCCGTGCCCGCTGGATTTCGGTTGCGATTACGAAAGTTTTCTCGTAACTGCTCTGGCTTGAATTGCTGGATCAACCGAATCGCCGTTTGCAACACAATATCTAACTTGGCGACCAATTGCTCTGGAGGCAAGGGATCCATCAATTTTGTTTTGAGATCTAAAAATTTGATGACATCGTTGAAGGACTGACACATCGTGAACTTGCCACCTAGGGCGACGACTGGCACGCTGCGGGCACCCAAAGCACGTAATTTATCCATACCAGTGGGGTCGTTATGCACGTCAATAGACTCAAAGTCTATACCTTGCTTGGTCAGAAACTCTTTGGTACGTAAACATGAAGAGCAGCCGGGCTGCCAGAAAACTTGAACGCGGGCGGAGGATGTCGTTTGCATGAGGATTGTCTCTAGTTTTTTAAAAATGCGATGCGCGAAGATGCAGTGACTGTCAGAAATAGTACCTAAAACTTCAATTTTGCGCTGTCAAAACCATTGTTTTTTATCAGAGTCTCGAGCGAATGACTTAAAAGGCAACGCCTCGAGCGGCCGAGCTTAAATATTGCGCCGCAACAACTCGTGTTCCATCAAGACCTCGGGCGAATACCCAAAATCCCTCTTGCTTCAGCTGGTGTCGCGACTTCGCGCCCGACAGTTTTTGCCAACTTGACGATCTCTCGTACTAAGTGTGCGTTTGTAGGGTAGTCGAGTTCAGGATAGGCATAGTCACCGATTCCAATCGCGATGTGGCCTCCTTGAGCAATTGCACTCAATGCGATCGGAAACAAATTACCGCTCTTGCAGCAGACTGCCCACTCGGATTGTCGATTTTTGGGCAGATGGTCTGTGTACGCTCTTAGCCCCTCCGCTGTTGCTGGGTGCCCGCCAAGTTGGCCTCCTTCACCGTGCACAAACAAAAAGTAGCCTGGCTCGGCCACTAATTCCATATCCATTAAGGCCGCAGCGCTTCGTAAAAACGGGATGCTCCAACAGGCAAGGGCTGGCTTGATCCCAAGCGCGCGAAAACGCTCGGTAAAAGCGATTAAGGTCTCGTGCGCATTGACGTACACTTTTCCGTCTGTCACGAAGCGTCGATTTTGCTGATCAAAGATATCGATATTGGTCGAACCTGGGTCGAGTCCAACAATTTCAGGTTTCAAGATGTGGTCATGTGCGAAGGCCTCAATGTGGCTGATCCGTTCGAGTTTTCCGCCTTTGGTGATTTGCCCAAGAGTTGGATTGATCATCAAGTCTGAGTTTGCGCGTATGGCTCTGATTGGCGCGGCATAATCCTCTAAGCCGTGAGCCGGTGAACCATCAGCAGCGCGTGCATGAAAGTGCACAATCGAAGCTCCGGCCTCTTGTATCTCGCGAGCTTCCCTCCCAATCTCGTCAGGCGTCCACGGCACGTGGGGGTTTTCGTCGCGCATTGCGTACTCATTAATACGTACTTCAATGATTAATTTTTTCATGGTTTGGCTTGCTCACTAGACTGCGTCGCGGGCAGATTGGCAGGCGTGAGCCATCGAACGCCAACGCGTTCAAGAAGTTGTTCAAAATCCGGGGGTTCTGTCGCACCGGAGCGAACCCGCTGTTCAAGTGTTGCATCTTGCTCGCGCAGTGCGATGAGTTTGTCTGATACCCGAGCAAACTCTGCTGGCGGGACAATCACGATACCGTCATCGTCTGCGATGACGAGATCACCAGGATGGATTACCACAGACCCAAGAGTGATGGGTAAACCGACAGTGCCGGGCCCTTGCTTGGTGGGCACCAAAGGCGACGTGCCGGCGGCGTACACTGGCAGGTTGATGTTACGTAACCCTTCAAGATCGCGCACCAAACCATCGGTAATCATGCCCGCCGCCTTCGCATTATTTAACAGACCCATAATGTGATCGCCCAAAAGCGCGCAGCCAGTATGCGAGGCACTCGCGACCACGAGTATGTCGCCTGGCTGAACCACCTTCAAGGCGGCGTATGGAGCAAGATTATCGCCC
>CALCPT010000322.1 GCA_937897265.1 uncultured Alcaligenaceae bacterium | reverse complement strand
AACACCGCCAACAACCACGTCTCAAACGACACAAAAAACGGAAAGGTAATGCGCGCTTTGTTTTTATCGATGCCCTGCTTCATGACCTTGGCGGCTTTGTCGGGTGACCAAACCAAGGTCTTAGGCCCGGGCATGGCGTCGCACATATCTGATTTAACGTAACCTGGCATGATCACGGTAACACTCACGCCCTCTGGGGCAAGCCAACCGCGTAGGCCTTCGCCATAGGCTTTTAGGCCGGCTTTTGACGCGCTATAGGCTGGTGTCAACGGCAAGCCAAAGTACGCAGCCAACGAACTGATCAACACGACTTGCCCGTAACCGCGTTTACGCATGCCGGGCAAGGCGGCATGCACCATGGCCATTGAAGCGCGCAGGTTCACGTCGATTAATAAATTGGTTTGCTCCCACGACTCGCCCTTACCTTCTGGGCCAATGTTGATGTTCATACCTTGATTGGCGATCAACACGTCAAGGGGGTACAAGTCGTCAATGTCACGTACCCAGTTTTGCAACGCTTGAGTGTCGGTAATATCAAACACGCCCTTCACCACCACCGCGCCTTGCGCCCTGCAGGCTTGAGCGGTTTGCTCGAGTTTGTCTTCGTTGCGGCCATGCAGGATCATTGTGGTGCCGGGTGCAGCATAGGCTTTTGCTAAGGCATTGCCGATGCTACCTGAGGCACCCGTAATCAAGATTGTTTGGGCGGCGCGGGGCTTCATGTTTGCACTAGGTTTTGTCATGGTGCTGGGTTTTGTAATGGTGCTGGGTTTTGTAACGGTGCTTGGTTTCGTCTTAGTACTAGGTTATGTCTAGGCGCGTAGTTGCAAAGTGGCGCATGATTTATGGAGGCACTAGGCTCAATAACTGCTGTAACGGCGAAAGCTCGGCAGCGAGCCGCTCGCAACTACCTTGCACCGCTTGCGCAATACTAGGGGGGCAATAAAAACCGCCATACACCTGGGTGCCGTGCACGACCACCCGTTTAAAACTCTGAAACAACTCAGCCTCGGGCGCCACTGGCATCCCCCAAAACTGCGCTAAGTCTTGTTGAGCAGTTAACCCAGGTAGGTTGTATTGCGGATCGCCCAGGCAAATTGTGGGGCACCCTTGTTCAAGCGCCACATACCCCACGGTGCTATTTAAGGTGATGGTGCCTTGAGCGTGTTTCAGTAGCGTGGTCAGGTCACCGGTTTCGACATACAACACGCGATCCTTCAGACCAAACTGATGCTCTAGGTTCAGCACCACTCGGTCGTAGTGCTCCCAACCGGTATCCAGTGGATGGTTTTTTATCACTAATTTTGTCTCTGCAGGCGCGTGTTGCGCAAAAGACTGCATCACATGTTTCAACATGCGTTGCATAGAATGAAACCGCTCATGATCGCGCACTTGCGAGTCACTATTTAACTGCAGCGGCACAAAAAAATACGGGGTGCGTTGGGCGACTAGGTTTTCGATCAGGCGCGTGTTATCGGGTGCCACGCGCTTTAGCAGACGGCTGCGCTGCACATAGCCCGCGTACTCAACCGCCGCACTCATGTTTTGATGGCTGCGATATTTTGAAAAGAGCAGCCGATTCAACACGCCCGAGGCTTGATACACGACATCGTGCATGGCGCGGTAATAGTGGCGGCCTAACCCGATACGATAAGTGATTCGGCCAAGCTCGCGGGAGAGGATTTCAACCTCAGAAGGGGACTTCATCGTTCAACTCATCCGATGGGCTGCGCCGGGGCTGGCTCTGTGCTGGCGCTTGTGACGCGCGCGTGTCGGATCGGGGAGAGTTGCCCTGTCCGTCCTTCCACTGCTTGAAGCGCTCGCGCTCCTCGGCGGATTGCTCCTGCACAAGAAGATTCCAGAATTCTTTTCCTTCCGGCGACTTGTTGTCTTTGAACAGCATCACCTTCGTCTGGCCCATGTAGCCGACGAAATAGGAGCCCGTGCCATCCTTCTTTTCCATGCGGCGCATGTTGGCAATGCGCACCATGGGCATGCGGTCAGGTCGGTCGTTCATTGTGCAACCCCCAGATCAAAAAACCGTGTCCGCGCCCCGTCCCATTTGACTTTGACGATCCCGACCGGCGCATGCCGGGACTTGCCAATGATGATTTCGCCCAATCCCTCAACCTGAGAAAATTTTGCTTC
>CALCPT010000321.1 GCA_937897265.1 uncultured Alcaligenaceae bacterium | reverse complement strand
TGGACGTCTCGCGCAGCATGCTAGCCGAAGACGTTGAACCTAACCGTATTCAAGCTGCGCAGGCGACTGTAAAAGAGTTTTTACGCGAGCTTCCCAACAACATTCGTGTCGGCGTTGTGTCTTTTGCCGGCACGGCGCAAGTGGTGCAACAAGTCACAGACGAGCGCGAAGCGTTAGTCGCCTCAGTCGATCGCTTTCAATTGCAACGCGGTACCGCCACGGGCAGTGGGCTCTTGCTCGCGTTAGCGACCTTGCTACCGAACTCTGGGGTAGACCTACAGGCAGCGATTTATGGCGAAGAATTTGGACGCTGGGGCAGCAAACCTCTGACCGAACGCAAACTCGTTACGCCCCCAACTACTGCCGCAACGCCCGTTCCCCCCGGCTCCTATACAAACGGCGCAATCATCTTACTGTCGGATGGACGACGCACCAATGGACCTGACCCGCTCGCAGCGGCAAAACAAGCCGCGCAGCGAGGTGTTCGGGTCTACACCGTTGCCTTTGGCACTCCCAATGGTTTCATCCCTGGCTTTGAAGGCTCGTCGTTCTATGCGCGGGTCGACGAGCAGGCGCTACAAGCAATAGCCAAGATTACCGAGGGCGAATTTTTTCGCGCAGGTAATTCGCAAGATTTAAAAGAGGTCTACCGTCATTTATCCAGTAAATTTTCTCTTGAGCGGCGCGATACTGAAGTGTCCGCCCTCTTTGGTGCAGCAGCTCTTGCGCTGACCCTCTTGGCGCTTTGTCTTTCGTTGCTTTGGTTTAAACGCCCAGCACCTGCACATTAATTTTTTCAGTCATTCACAGGACTTTTTCATGGATCGCAGAACCTTCATCCTTGGTGCTAGTGTCGCAACAGGCCTTGCTCAGTTCCCATCACTGAGCTTCGCGCAAGCGGGCAAATCACTGTTACGCTGGGTACCTGAAACGGATCTCGCTTTACTGGATCCGATGTTCACAACTGCCACAATTACCGCTTGTCACGCGCTGCAGGTCTTTGACACACTATATGGCTTAGACGAAAACTATCAACCTCAGCCACAAATGGTCGGAAGCCAAACTCTCGAAAACAATGACTTAACTTGGAAGCTCACCTTACGTGAGGGCCTGAAATTTCACGACGGCGCGCCCGTCACGGCAAAAGATATCGTTGCAAGCATCGTCCGTTTTGGCAAGCGCAACCCGCTTGGTCAAACCCTTTTCGGCCTCATCAGTGAACTCAAAGCCGTCAACGATAAAACCATCGAAATTACCCTGAGCAAACCTTTCCCGTTGTTGATGTACTCGCTCTCAGGTGCGTCGGCTTCGATCATGCCTGAGCGTCTTGCTCTGACGCCCGATAATGTCCCTGTCAAAGAGATGATCGGCAGCGGCCCTTATCGCTTTATCGCTGATAAATGGGTGTCAGGCTCGCAAGTCGTATACGAAAAATTCAATGATTATGTGCCGCGCACCGACGGGGTGGCAAGCAATACTGCTGGTCCAAAAATTGCGCATGTCACCGACATCAAATGGCAGGTGATCAATGATCGCGCCACCGCAGTCGCTGCGCTGCAAAATAACGAAGTCGATGGGATCGAAGCTGTCGACAATGACTTCATCCCAGTGTTGCGCAAAGATCCGGCGATTATGCTAGTTAAAGCTGCCCTGCCCGCCATTTCAATTATGAGCTTTAATAATCTTTATCCACCGTTTGATAATGTCTTGATGCGCCGGGCCATTCTGGC
>CALCPT010000320.1 GCA_937897265.1 uncultured Alcaligenaceae bacterium | reverse complement strand
ATGACAGCGCCACCCGCCGCCTGTGGAACGCCTGCATTCAACTCAGGTTTGATGCGGCGCTGTCCCGTTTGCACAGAAGCCGCAGGTTGGCGTAAGCCCGAACGCCGATAAAGTTGAGCACCAAATCGCAGATGCAAAAATCTAAAATAATCGCGCCAGAGTAATTCAAACCAAATCCAATAACTGCCGTCGTTGGCCCCATGCTCAGCCTCGAAGTCTTGCAAGTGTTTGTAGAGCATTCTGGCCGAGAACGCACCCGAGGCCAGCCAGACTGAAAACTTCGTCGAATAGTCTAAACCCGATAACTGGTTACGGGTAGCTTTATAGGTGTGTGCCAGTTTGCGTTCGAAATATTGTTGGACGTGTCTAAGTCCCCCAAGCGTGCCAGCAAAATCTTGTGCAGTTGAAAAAGTCAGTGAGCTGCCCACATCAGGTTGAGCCAGAGACTGAGTTGACCCAAGCGAATCAAGCGAATCAAGCGAATCAAGCGAATCAAGCGAATCAAGCGAATCAAGCGAACCAGGCGAACCAGGCGAACCAGGCGAACCAAGCGTCTCAAATGGCAAAGGAGCTGCTAGGTCGTCTAGCGGTTTGTTGTAGACGAGTGCGTCAGGAAGCGGTGGCACGGTTGCCGGCGCGGCTTCAGGTGGCCGCACACGCACCTTCGCTTTTTCAACGGCTACCCGAAACTCTGTAAAGACCAACGGCAGCTGCTCGATTGCAAACGGCAAGTCGTCTGGCGCCAATAGACTCGAGTGCCAGAGGGCGTGGATGGTCAAGCCTGCCTGCCTGAGCCTCATCACTTGCTGTTGCTCTTCGGGAGCAGCGATGTCTTCACAAAAAATCGTTTCAGCACCCACTTGTTTGGCCAATGCGATGAGCGTTTGACACGGATCGCCCACGTACTCGAGTAAGTCGCTCTGTTGTTGACGCAGTTGCACTTTAAGAGCACGCACCGCTGAGCGCAGGGCTTGCTTTCTGTGTGGCCCTAAACGTTCAAAGCCCCAGCGGGTTGGCACAACATGAGCGCTGTCATGGATAAAGACGGGCAAGAGCCGAGTGGCTTGCGCGCACGCGTTTTTAAATGACGGCTGATCAAGCAGACGTAAATCGTTACGAAACCAATAGATGGCCGTCATGATGTCTTTCCGGTCGCTGTACGCCGGCAGCGTTCAGAACAATACTTGACGTTGTCCCAGTCGCGTTCCCACTTTTTGCGCCAGGTAAACGGACGCAAACAGACCAGACAATTTTTACTGGGCAGGTTCTGTTTGCTGACACCGCGCATCGAAGAGTCGTTTGGCATTAGAAGTCTAGAGTTTGCTGTTGACTTGCGGGGGCTGCGACGGGCTTTTGTTTGACGGATACCAAACGTTTGCGTGAGCCATGCTTTTGTACCACCTCACGCTTGGCAGCACGGACTTGGGCTTGCGCCCTTAGAGCGTAAAGCTTTTGTTTTGCCGCTCGCGTGCTCGCTTCAAGTTCAACGATCGGTACGCTCAAGTCCTTTCCGACGTACACGTTATGCTGCACTTGCAGAGAGTGCGGCATTTTCCAAGGTTCAAGCAGCCAAGTATCGGGTACATGCCGCATCGCCGGTAGCCAGCGTCTGACAAACACCCCTTTGGGGTCGTGATCTTGTGCTTGTTTAATCGGGTTGTAGATGCGCGGTATATTGATCCCCGTGGTGCCTGACTGCATCTGCAACTGGCTCCAGTGGATGCCTGGTTCGTAATCCAAGAACTGGCGTGCTAGCCAATGGCCAACCGGGCGCCAGTCTAACCAAAGCGGGTAGGCAGCAGTCGACACCAACATTGCTCGCATTCTAAAATTTAACCACCCAGTCTCGCGCAACATCGCGACACAGGCGTCAACCATGGGCCAACCTGTTTGACCTGCTTTGAGTACTTCAAAATGGTCGGGATTCCAGTCGCTTTCTCGCAGTCCATCGTAGCCCCGGTGCATATTTTCAAATTCAATCTCGGGTTCACTCTCAAGTTTTTGAATAAAGTGACAGTGCCAGTACAGTCGGCTGACAAAGGCCGTTAACCCCTTTTTATGCCAGGCCTGTGCAGGGCTTAACGTCTGCAAATGTTGGGTCGTGGCCTGCACGACTTCACGCAGACTTAGACAGCCAAAGGTCAGATACGCTGACAGGCGTGAACAGGCGGTGGGCGCTGAGAGTGGCGACGAAATCCCGCCGCGGTATTGTTGACTGCGGTCATTTAAAAAACTATTTAACACTTGTTGCGCCAGTGTGCGGCCACCGCGCTGTCTGTGGGTGGGTTCAGCGACGTCCAAGCCCAGTGCTGCGGCGGTTGGTAACGCAGGCTCAGACCAGGGCAGGGTAACGCAAGAGATTGAGGTGGGCACTGGCAGACAGGGTTGCCCGACGTGCTGATCCCAAAGATCTTTCCAGAGGTCGCGATCTTTCAATCCGCGGGTGACGCCAAAGTGCTGACTTTGTCGCCAGGGGATCGCGTGTGTGCGACACCAGCGCGCGACGTTGCGATCGCGCGTATACGACAACGCGTTACCAGTTTCTTGGTGCGAATACAGGCTATGAAAGGGTTTGAGAGCGTAAAGTCTATCAAATACCTCAACCGCTTCGCCCGAGACGACTTGCAGCAGGCCGCCACGCCGCTTGACTTCAAGATACAGGTCACGCAGGCTTTCAAGCAAAAAATGATAGTGCTGAGTCGCAGCATCTGCGCTGCGCCACAAAGAGGGTTCGACGATGTACAGGCAGAGCACGGGGCCCTGACAAAGCGCCTGAGTCAGCGCCGCGTGGTCATTGAGCCGCAGATCACGTTTAAACCAAACAACGCTGTAACTCATGTTGGGACAAACGGCCTGTGTGCTGCCCTCAGCCGCCGCCTCGCTGACGAGGCAACGGCTTCACGGCGGTTATATAAAAAGTTGTCTAAGGCTCGGTAAAGCCTCTAACGTTGCAATCCGGTCATACAGACCAGCATCCGCACCTTTGATCGAACTGTTTGCAACCTTGCCGGTTTCCAGGCAATCCAAAAACTTGCGTTTGAGGCCTGCTGCATCAATTGGATTCAAGGCGTTGCCTAGCGGAAAGCGGATATCGCCCGAGTCAAATTTGCGACCATCGTTGGTTTCGATAGTGACACGATCAGTGAGCGCAAAGGCTGGGTCGAGTGGGCATACGGTATCGACAGTCTCGATTGACACTTTGCTGTACAGGCCCGAGACATCGGCGCGCGTTGCAAATTCGTCAGTGAGCTGGGCCAGCCCAACCTCTCGGGCAACAATCGCCGAGGCCACCGCGAACTCAGCACTGAACTTTGCTTCGAGGCCGGTTACAGGATGATGGTTTCTGAGCATAGAGGCTTGCGCGACGCCGGTGGTGATGTGAACCTTTTTGATTTCAGCCGCTTTCAGATTTTCAGCTTCAGCGATTTTCAAAACACCATCAATCGTGCGGTGTGCCGAGTAGCAAACGGGGTAGCGTTTGATTGATAGACCTGTTTCTAAAATACGTAAGGTTTTGCCAAGGGTGTCTGCAGGTCGAGTGCGGTCGACACGCCCAGCTTTTGATAACGCATTCAGATAACCGGCAGGGTGTTCAAACACATCGGCGGCTGAGGTCATGCCCAGCATCGACAAGCGCACCGCCTCAATGCCGTGTGCCGCAGCGCGGCCTGCATGAAAGGGCTTCGTCATCGTGCCAAAGTTGGCAACCAGACCGCTGGCCAGACTGGCTGAAATCGCCAAGGCCTGACGTGTATCGACCTCATTTAAGCGGCGCAGGTAGGCGACGGCGGCGGCTGCGCCCTCTGCGGCGAAGGCGGCGAGGGCAGTGCGGAGGAGTTTGGCGACGGCGGTGCGGCTGTCCTCGTGGACGGGATTACGGGCGATGAGCGCGGTGAAGGTTGAGGCGAGGGTGAGCGTTGTGTAGCTACGCCCGATGCCGGCGGGGCGGGCGAGGAGGCCTTGGCGGCCGAGTACGCTGTGGCCGTCGCCTCCAGCGCCGCCCGCCGCGCCGCGGCCGCCGCGGTGGCGACCACCTCCGCAGCTGCGCGCGCGGCCGCCGCGGCCGCACCCCGCCGCCGCCTCGGCTCCGGCCGCCCGCTCGTCATC
>CALCPT010000319.1 GCA_937897265.1 uncultured Alcaligenaceae bacterium | reverse complement strand
TCTACACAGGCGAAGACACTCTTTCCCTACACGACGCTCTTCCGATCTGGATCGAGATCGATAGAAACTTGTCGGTAAGCTAGTGCATGCATAGGTGTGGTTCCGGCTGAAGATAGTGTTGATGCGATTAGTGTGTAAGCGATCGAGCTGAGATGAAGGAAATGATTTTTCAGTCGACGCTAGTCATACATGCAAAATTTGCGCTCGGCATTGTCTCTTGATCTTGTCGGCAAATTGACTACGCATGGATGTTTTGAGCATAGCAAAGGGTTTAGGAAACGTGTGTAACTGAGTGTTTCTGAATGTGTGTTTTGTTTCATGCTGCCATCACAGCGGCATGATTGGAAGAGGTTTGACGGTGGAGAGTGATCACCGTAGACTCACTCACAATTCTAAGCATCTATGACTAAGAAAAAATGACCTCAATCGTTTCATGGAGTGGTGGCAAGGACTCTTGCCTCGCGTTGTATCGAAGCCAACAGACGATGCGGGTAACAGGTCTATTAACGGCCTTAGATGAAACCGGCTTAAAGGCGCGCTCGCACGGGGTGAGTCGTGCGTTGCTTGTGGCGCAGGCAAAAGCGTTGGGGTTGAAAAACTATTTTCTGTCTGCCACCTGGGCTGAGTACGAGAGTTTGTTTATTGAACAACTGCAGGCCGCCGCCGCTGACGGTGCGCAGGATGTGATCTTTGGCGATATTGATCTTGTGCCGCACAAAGAGTGGGAAGAAAAAGTATGTGCTAAAGCGAGCGTGCAAGCTCACTTACCGTTATGGAACGAAAATCGTTTGGCGTTAGTGCAAGAGTTTTTGGCGCTTGGGTTTAAAGCACGTGTGGTGTGTGTAGACGGACGCTTTTTAGACGCCTCGTTTGTGGGCTGTGAGTTTGATCAAGCCTTTATTGATCGCCTGCCTGCTGGGGTCGATGCGTGCGGTGAAAACGGTGAGTTTCATACGTTTGTTTACGATGGGCCAAATTTTGCAGAGGCTGTGCCCTGGAAGAGTTTGGGTAAAGAAACGTATGTGTCGCCGCCAGAGTACGGGAGTCAGACTTATTATTTTGACTTGCTTGGGGTTTGAGTTGATTGTTATTGTCAGTTCGCCGCTTTGGTGCATGTAAATAGCTTGGCAATTTAGGCGCGCGTAAACAGCGTAGCAACCTAGGCGCGCGTACAAAGCGTGGTGATCTAAGTGCGCGTAAACAGCCCAGCAATCAACGCAGCGGCTTCATCGTTGCCGGTTGGTGTAACCGGAGTGTAAGGCCCTTGATCGAGCAGCTGCGATAGCTCTTGCTCAAACGCACCCGCCCTGAGCGCGTCAGTGGTGATTTGAGCGCAATGTGCGTTCTCTTGTAACCACGGAACAAGCGCTTCAGTTTCTGGCCAGTCGCCTCTTGCGGTAAATAATACCGGTACACCTGCTGCTGCAGCTTCGGCAAACATGCCATAGCCCGGCTTGGTGATGATCACATCCACCGAGGCGACTAGGTCAGAGTACGACAGGCCAGTGGCGTCAACAGATAACGCTTTAGGGTGGGTGTTGGCGCTAATGGGTGGGACGAGGTAACAAAGCGGGCGGCCTTGGTGTTGGGTTGGCCAGTGTTCAAGTGACAATTCAAACGGGATGCCACCCATGCCTACGAGAATTAGCCACGGGTTATTTAGGTGTTTGTGTTGCTGGATTGCGTTCAGCAGAGTTTTTCTTTGCGCGACACCTGGCGCGCAGCAGGGGCCGATGGCGCGTTGATTATTCAGCTTAGGCATTGACATGCTTGGCGCTGGCTGTAAAAAATTGCGTGCGGATTGGTATGCCGCATACATGGTGTTGATGATGGCTTGCGGTTGGGTAGCAGCCTGCGAGACGTGAGTCGGCTCTGTACGCGAAAGCCCCATAGTGCTAGCGGTAGTCTGCGCCAGATCCAGCGCGACATAGTGCGACAAAATATCAGCCCAGTTCAGCGAGCAAAGTGCGACGGATGGGATACCAGCAACTTGCGCTGCAGCGAGTGGAAGATAAGGTACATCCGCCAAGACAACGTCAACGTGAGCATCGATAAATTGCTTTGCAAGCGCGTTGACCTTGTCATCCCAGCCTTGATGCAAGCTCTGATACCGCGCCAAGCTTGCTTCGGTATCAACGCTGAACGCATGATTCATCATCATCCCAAAATCATCCGTCGCGTGTTGCAAGGCGTCTAAGTGATGAAGGCGGCTGCGAAGCTGCGCTTCAGGCAGGGCCGCGCGAACGGTGATTTTTAATTGCGGGATGAGCTCATGCAGCCGGTTCACCACCGGGGCCACTTGCGACAAGTGCCCAAAGCCGTGAGATGAGATGGCGACTAAGAGGTGTGGGGGGTGGGGCGTAGATGGGATCACGGAATAGACAGCAGCAAAAAATTGTGAGATAGCTCTACCAACAACACCCTGCAAGCCTCTTAACAATGCTCACCCCGGAGGGTTTTTTTATTGCTCGTTGAATAGCGAAAGGCTAAGACGCAAGGCGAATCAACCGTACTGCCTCCCAAGCCACTTACGGTATTCGCCACTCTTCACACCTTGCACCCACTCGGTATTATCCAAGTACCACTGCACGGTTTTTTCAATACCGGATTCAAAGGTCTCTTGCGGCGTCCAGTTGAGTTCGCGTGCGATCTTGGTGGCGTCGATGGCATAACGGCGATCATGACCGGGGCGGTCTTTGACGTAGGTGATTTGTTCGGCATAACCTTTGCCGTCTGCGCGTGGGCGTAGCGTATCCAGGCGGGCGCAAATAGTTTTGACGACATCGATGTTGGCTTTTTCGTTGGCGCCACCAATGTTATAGGTTTCGCCAGGGCGGCCGGCTTCAAGCACGCGTGCGATGGCGCGACAGTGGTCTTGCACGTATAACCAATCACGCACTTGCTGGCCATCGCCATAGATCGGCAAGGGCTTGCTGTCGAGCGCATTTAAGATCACCAACGGGATAAGTTTTTCAGGAAAATGAAACGGCCCGTAATTGTTGCTGCAATTGGTGGTGAGCACGGGTAGGCCATACGTGTGGTGCCAGGCGCGCACCAAGTGATCAGACGACGCTTTGCTGGCAGCGTAGGGGCTATTAGGCTCAAACGGATTCGTTTCAGAAAACGGTGGGTCTTGTGGCGCAAGTGTGCCGTACACCTCATCCGTCGACACATGCAAAAACCTGAAGCTTTGTTTTTTAGCGTCGTCTAGCTCAGACCAATACGCACGCACGGCCTCAAGCAAGTTGAAGGTGCCAACGACGTTGGTTTGGATAAATTCGCCTGGTCCAAGAATCGAACGATCAACGTGGGATTCGGCTGCAAAATTTAAGACAGCGCGCGGTTGATGTTCGGCTAGCAGTTTGGTGACGAGCTCTTTATCGCCAATATCGCCTTGTACGAAAATATGTCGTTTATCTTGTGCGAGGGCAGAAAGGTTTGCGAGATTACCCGCGTACGTAAGCTTATCCAAATTCAAGATAGGCTCGTCGTGGCTAGCCAACCAGTTATGAACAAAATTACTTCCGATAAAGCCGGCGCAACCAGTGACGAGGATCATAAGAATGCTTAGTAAAAGAGGATAGGTGGGTGCTTTAAATTCTACCCTGTTCAGCCTTGCGATCTACTCTTGAGGCAAAAGAAATTGAATTTGTTAACCTGACGTCATGAATACTCTTAAACAACTTCGCCGGGGTGAACTGGCCGGCGCGACTCGCTTGGTTTTGTCAGAGGGCTTGACGCAGTTTCCGCGCGAAATCTTTACCTTGGCCGATACGCTTGAATATTTGGATTTGTCGGGCAATGCGTTGGCAAGCCTGCCTGAGGATTTTGCTCGGCTGCACCGCTTAAAGGTACTGTTCTGCGCTGGTAATCGCTTTACTGAATTGCCCCTTGTGTTGGGACAATGCCAAAACTTGAGCATGCTTGGGTTTCGCACCAATCAAATTGCGACGATTCAGGGTGCAGCCCTGCCGCCTAAGTTGCGTTGGCTAATTTTGATGGGAAATCAGCTTTCTGCGCTGCCGCCTGAAATTGGTGCGTGCCACGAACTGCAAAAGGTAGCGTTGTCTGGCAATTTGTTAACGACGTTACCGGTTGAGATGGCAACTTGTACCAAGCTTGAATTGGTGCGAATTGCTGCAAATCGCTTTGAGGCGTTGCCTGAGTGGTTGCTAAGTATGCCTAGGCTCTCGTGGTTGGGGTATTCAGGTAATCCGGTTTGTGCGGCGGCCGAGGCTCGAGCGCTGACGGGCCAAGTCGCCTTGGCTCAAATCCCCTGGGCCAGTCTTCAGCTTCAGCAAAAGCTTGGTGAAGGTGCTTCGGGTGTGATTTATCAGGCTGCGCTTGCGGGAGCTTCGCAAGAGGTAGCGGTCAAGGTCTTTAAAGGGGCGCTGACGAGTGATGGCTTGCCACACAGTGAGATCGCGGCCTACCTGAGCGCGGGCTCGCATCCGTATCTCATCAATTTACTTGGCAAGGTGACAGGCCATCCAGAGAAGACTGAGGCCTTAGTCATGCAGCTCGTTGATTCAAGCTATCGCAACCTCGCCGCACCACCCAGTTTGCAATCTTGCACCCGTGATGTCTATGCAGCTGACCTGCGCTTTAGTTTGAACGACGCGTTACGCGTGGCGCATGGTGTAGCAAGCTTGGCTCGCCAATTGCATAGTCGCGGGCTGACACATGGTGATCTGTATGCGCACAACACCTTAATTGGTGAGGGTGGCCATGCAGTGTTAGGGGATTTTGGTGCGGCAGCTTTTTACGATCAAAGCGACAGCGCTGTTGCGCAGGCGCTTGAGCAGATAGAAGTGCGAGCGTTCGGGTGTTTGCTTGAAGAGTTACTTGAGCGTCTTAATGCTGGATGTGCCAACCGGGCAATATACCTTGCGATTATTATAAAAATTGAACGATTACGTGATCGCTGTTTAACGAGAGTTGTGCTGCAACGCCCGCTATTTCAACAGATCGAGCGTGAGCTCGACCTGTTATTGACTAATTTAACGTGCGGTTAAGTTAAAACTTTTGTAAACGTTGCGTGTTGCTGAAGCTATCTGAACCCTGCAAGGGGCGAGAAGCGGAGTTTGATCCGCCAGTCTGGCCGCTGCCCTGCTGAGTGCTCGGTGCCTGCGCACCACCGGCTGAAGCCGATTGGTTTGCGGTCGTGGGAGTTGGCTGGGCTGATAGTGATGAGCCCATGCCACTGGCCAAGTTACCGGCAGCGGCAATGGTCTCAGGCTTCAGGCCGACGCTCACGCGGTATTCTTTCCCTTTGGTGTAGCAGTCACCTAAGACGACGACCCCACGCAGCAGGGCTTGCGAGGAACTGGCCAACTGCTTAACGCGAGAAGAAACCTCTTTACGCAAAACTTCTTTTTGCTGGCCGCTCATCGTCTTAGTTTCGTCGATCGCGCGATTGATCACGGTGTCGCTTCGAATGCCTTCACTTAAGAATTTGGCGATCGCAGCTTTTGCCTCTAACTCAGCCTCCTCTCGGGCATCCTTAATCGAGTCGATATCATCAAACGATACGTTAGCCGAGGCAGTCGAAAGAATCTTAGTGCCGCCCTGAACATCTTCAATATTGGTTCCGACAGTATACGGGTAGGCTGCACAGCCTTCGGCAGCGGGAGCGGTTTGGGCATGAGCTGTAAACCCTACTGTGACAGCGACTAGAGAAGCAGAAGAAAGTGCAAGTTTAAAGCTGAGCATGATCGGTCTCCAAGACTATTTTAGGGGGCGCGTCGTTGCAATTTAACATTTATTTTTCGAGTGTCACGTAGTGCTTCCGTGTTGACGGCTAGCATGACTCTAAACTTACCTTGTTGAAAAATCGTCGGGTAAGGTGTCGGTAATGTTGATGTAAGTGACCACGGAATCGTAGAGGAGTTGTTACGGTCTAGACTGTATACGATCATCTTATCGTTTCTGATTAGGCCACTACGTGAGTGAGGAGTGGTGTCTAACTCCTCGAGTTGAAGATTCTGACCAGCAGAATCGATCAGACTAATGGCAAGGGTGGGCCGAGTTAGCGGACTTTTTGGATCAGTTTTAAACCACCAGGGCACAGCTTTTTCGAGATCAATGTGTATACCGGTTGCAAAATGCAATTGCAGCCAGTTGGTCTTGTCGTCTTTGGATAATATTGCAGCGCAAAAATCGCTTTTTGGAACGGGATGAAATTCCGTTTGGCAGAATTGGTGCAACGTTGCCGGAAGATTGTTGACTTGATTATCCGAGATTTGTTTTTTTACCGACTTGGTCGAAATCGATTGCAGGGTTTTGCTCATATTGACCCAAAAATCTGGGTTCAGTGACATGGCAACATCGAACGTGACAACGCTACTGGCGCCATAATTTTTTTCTAATTCACCAGCAAGCTTTCTCTCTTCGCGCGACAGGTCTGCCTGCGAAATCGGAACGGGCGCACCGACATTCAGAACAATCACCTCGCCGCGTTGTACTGGAAGAAAAACGTTCTCGGTTAAAAAGGCGACGCGATTCTGATTTTGCTTTTGCTCGGTGGTAATTTTGGCAAACAGACTAGTGTCTACACTAACGGTTCCTTCGGCTAGTTTTTTAACATAAGCTCGGAAGTCCTCGACGCGTACAGATACTTTTGCGGTGATGCGCGTTAATCCATTTTGCGTCGATAGCGACTCAATCTCAAAAGATTTGATCGTGCCTTGAGAGTATTCTTTGACATCGCTGCGTATTTGGGAGGTTTGGGTTCGAATCCCTTCTTCAATGGTGGTGCGCTTTTCAAGCAGTTTGGCTGCATCGATAAATGATCCCACCACGTTGATCAATGCATTTTGAGCTGCATTTTGGCTAGCGCTTGGCAAGTCTTTGCCTATGCCTTCTGCAATAACCGTTTGTACACCAACCGACTCTTGCACAATCGGAAGCGGTTCTTTAAGAGAGGTGACGCTGGCTGGATTTTTGGGGTTTGTTGTCGCGGAGGTCGCATCGGCTTGAGAGGTTGGGGGGCTATTGACTTGGCTTTGACTGATTGCTCGTCCAGCTAGGCTGATCGGTTGAGGCTCCCGCAAGGACATTTCAATCGAACAGTCACGAAGGTGTCGGTCTCCGGCTACCATTGCACCGCTGAGTTTGATGAGGCGATTGTTGATGGCCGAACCACTGAGTCGCCAAGTCCATTTGTCGCTAGGCTCGCGCGTACCAACACCGACCAGTTCTACTCGCCCCTCTCGAACGGCTCCATCCCAAGTCGTTTGTTCGCGCGGGCTCGCGTTGCGATGGACTTGCACCTCTTGAATTTTGCCGTGTTTAATGTTCCACTCAAGCCTTGAGCTAAAGCCAGGCCGTCCATTAGAGGCATTTACCCCGCAATTTGCGACTACATCCCACGCTCCATCATAGTCAGTATTGGCCGCGTGGATTGTTAAAGGCAAGATGGTTAGTCCGAACAAGAATTGGCGGAAGAGCAGAGCCATTCGTGGCATATCAAAGATCCTCTGTCGATTGTTTTCTAAGAATTGAACTTGGCGCGAGGTGCTCGACATCTTGCACTTCAGTCATTATCAATACCCAAACAACCTTGCCGGATTATCGGCAAGAATCAATTTGCGCACGCCTTCATCGTTCGTCCAGCGTGCCAAAAGATTAAACAACTCAATCGAGCTGTTCTCGCCAAACGATAGATGCGGATAATCGCTGCCCCAGATGATGCGATCAGGGGCCGCTTTGATCAGAGCCTGGGCCATCGCATCTGAGTCGGTAAAGTTAGGGACTTTAGACATACGATAGATACCAGTGAACTTGACGTACGCTTTGCGATCGCCGTAGTTCATCAAGTCGAGCAGAGCTTTAAAACCGGGTGCTTCGGGGCCATCTTTGGCAAGATTCATCCCCATATGCGCCATTGAAAACGGCACGGGTAGCGTCTTCATCAACGGGATCATTTCGGTGGTGAGCCAACCGGGTAGCAAGAAATCAAGGTGCCAACCTAACTCTTTGCAACGTGCGGCAATGCGCTCGATGCGTGGCTGCATTTTTTTAGATAAGCCGGGCTCGTAGGGATGAATTGGGCTGTAGTTGATGCGTACGCCGCGTACGCCAAGTGCGTCCATCTCAGCCAACAATGAATCAGGCGCATCTTCATCGATATCAACGATGCCGCGCGATTGGGTAATGCCAACTTCGCGCATGGCGTCGAGCATGCAACTGTTATCGCGGCCGTAGGCACTTGGTTGCACAAACACATAACGCGTGAGGCCAAGGTGTTTGGCTAACTGTAGATATTCAGACAGAGGTGCGAGTGGTGGCGCGTAGCGTAACTGATCAGAGCCATACGGGTATTTGTCGGCCGGGCCGAACACATGAAAGTGCGCATCGCAGGCGTTAGCGGGCGCAGTAAAGGCAACTTTTTCGTTTAAATCAAAAGACACGAGAGGGGCTCCGGCGAATAGCAAAAGGTAAAGGTTTGATTTTACGTCTTCATCGCACCAATCAGCTCTCGCAAGGCCGCGGCGTCTTTGCTGGCAGCAGCAGCCAGATAGGCCGTGTCGTTGCCAGCAATCAAAAATTTGGCGCCCAGTTCAATCAACTGTGTTTGTAATTCAGTGTCGCCGCGGATGCCGCCGATGCCCATGGCGATGTTGTGCTTCTTGCAGGCCTTAGCAACTGTTTGATAAGCCTCAAGAAGCTTCGGATGGCGCAGCTGCCCTGGGATACCCATCTCAGTACAAAGATCATTTGAGCCGATCAATAGCATATCCACGCCGGGTATCGCTGCGATGGCTTCGGCGTTGGCAATGCCTTCGGGGGTTTCAAGCATGATGATGACCATCGTGTCAGCGTTACCCGACTCGTTGACCTTGGCCAGGGGCATCGCCTTGTAAGCAGTAGCAGGCCCTGCGCCCATGACCGAACGATGCCCAAGCGGCGGGTACTTGGCGTATGACACGATGCTGCGTGCTTGCTCGGGTGTATTGACGTGCGGAAGAATCACGCCTTGCGCGCCACCATCCAGTACCCGCGAGATATCTTGCCCAAGATGGCCGGGCACGCGCACCAGCGCTGTGACACCGTAAGCGATTGCGGTGATGCAAATTGCCGAGGTGGCTTCAAAGCCAATCGGGCTGTGTTCCATATCGACATACAAGCAATCAAAGCCGGCCGCTGCAACCAAGGGACCAATATCAACCGTACGCGATTGGCGCAAGCCAATACATAACGAGACTTCGCCTGCTGCGAGGCGGGCTTTGAGTGTGTTTTCCATGTGTGATGACCTTTTTTGTTTGGATAACTAATCGTACCCTGCAGACAACGCATATGGCGAAGCCATCTGCGATGCATTCAGAATGACGATTGCACTATTCGGGCTGGATCTTTGCGCGTGTAATGACTTCAGCCCATAAGGCCGTTTCGCTTTGTACCATCTTGGTAAACGTAGCGGATGAGGTTGATACAGCCCGCACACCAGTTGTAGCGAACACCTCAATCACTTTTGGGGTGGCAACGGCTTGAACGATCTTTTTTTGCATGCGGTCAATGATCGCAGGCGGCGTACCGGCTGGCGCCATCATGCCAAACCAATACATCATCTTGTAGTTAGAAAAGCCCGCCTCAGTGAACGTCGGTACGTTTGGCATGTTGGGGTGGCGTTTTTCGCTGCTTACGGCCAAGCCAAGTAGTCGGCCATCTTTGATATAGGGGCTTGCGGTGCCCACACTGCTGATGGCGATGTCGACCCGATCTGCCGCAACCTCCATCAAGGCCGGCGCGATGCCCTTAAAGGGTACGTGCACGAGTTGCAGTTTGTTTTGCAATAAGAAGGCTTCCATTGCCAACTGAGCCGATGAGCCTTGTCCGCCTGAGCCAAAGGTCAGTTTGTCGGGATTATTGCGCGCAAGTTCAACGACGTCTTTGAGCGTTTTAGCGGCTAAGCCCGGACGGCCGACTAAGACCGCAGGGGCGTCGGCGAGTAACGATACTTGCACCAGGTCTTTCGGTGAATAAGGCAGCTTTTCATACAGCGCCGAGGACACCGCAAACGAGTTGTCGGTCACTAAAAAGGTATAGCCATCAGGCGCTGCCTTGGCGACTAGATCGGTACCCAAGGTGCTACCTGCACCACCTTTGGTCTCGACAATAATGGGCTGCCCAAGCTTAGTCGAGAGTTCGGCCCCAACTGTGCGCGCTGCAATATCTGTAAACGACCCCGCGCCAAAGGGTACGACAATACGAATTGGCTTGGTCGGCCACGCTGGGCTGGCCTGGTTTGCGGCAACAGTTGTGTTTGCTAGACCTGCGGGTGCAGTCTGTTGGGCAACGGCGAGAAGAGGCGCAAGCAAAAGCGCGCCAATGGTCATCCACGCCTTGGCAAAAGAGATGTCAATCATGGGGTTATCCCGTGTTTTCTTGTAGTTCTGATACTCTGCGATTTTGTGCGCGTGGTGTTGCTTTGTCTATTCATGTGAACCCTAATAAGACGGTCGTTTTGGTCGTGGGCTTGGTGCTGTTTGGCGTTTTACTTCGGCTCTATGGTCTTGAAGACAAAATCGTTTGGCATGACGAGGTAGCGACCCGGGTACTAGCGGCTGGTGCAACGATGGCAGCGCAAATGCAGGGCCTGTACCACGGTCAGGTCATGGCGGTGAGTCAAGTGCTGCAGTATCAGCAAGTGCAGCAAGCGACCTCGGTGCTCGCGCTGATCGTGGATCTGGCGCGCCATGATCCGCAGCATCCCCCTCTGTACTACCTGCTAGCCAAACTCTGGGTCGACCTCTGGGGTGACTCGGTGTATGCCTTACGCACACTCTCGGTGTTGTTCAGTGCACTGAGCTTACCGGCGATGTATTGGCTGCTGCGTGAGTTAGCAGCCAGTCGCCGGGCGGCTGCGCTAGCGCTGTTGTTGATGTGCGTATCGCCGCTATTCATTTTGTATGGTCAAGAGGCACGCGAATATGCCTTATGGTCGCTTGCCCTATTGTCCTCAAGCGCAGCGCTGTTAAGTGCCCTGCGCTTAAGCGTGGGGCCTGAGTCAGCCGCACGCCGCGCTTGGCTGCTTTATGGTTGTTGCCTGCTGGTGGCTGTCTACACGTCGCTATCCACGCTATCTTTAATATTGGTTCAGGTTTTGTATGTCGCCTGTGTCACGCGTCTGCGATGGTCGCGTGCCTTATACGGCTTTATCGTCAGCTTGAGTACAGTAGGCCTGCTGTTCTTGCCTTGGGCACTAAACTTGCTGCGCAACTTTGATGCCTTTAGCGCCTCAATGGCTTGGTCGTCGGTGATCGTGATCCCTCGCACCGCTGTGCTTAGAATTTTATCGTTGAACGTCACGCGTAATATCTTTGATTTTTGGCCAGACGTTGTACAAGATCAATGGTTGCCCATTGCGGCGTCTGTGACGTGCACCATGGCCGTAGTCTGTGCGGCGGTGTGGGTGTTGCGATCCGCTCGGCGCGAGACGCGACTCTATCTCGTCTTGTTGCTTGTGCTACCAACTTCGTTGCTCTTGGTGCCTGATTTGTTGTTTGGAGGAATTCGCTCGTCTAATGCGCGTTATTTAATGCCTGTGTGGTTGGGTGTGATTGCGGTGCTAGCAATTGCCTTAGATCAGGCGTTGCTGCGAGTGAGCGTGGCCTCGGTTTCTGAGCGTATGCACAGTCGTAACGGCGTGTTGAAAGCCTTGGTTTGGTTGAGTGTGTTGTGCCTTGTTGTGCTGGCGATGGTCACCAATATCAGGCATGCCCGGCAGCAAGCCCCATGGGCCAAATCGCTAAGCATCAGCCTGCCAGAGGTCGCTCAGATCGTGAATCAATCTGCGAGCCCTTTGCTTGTCGGTAACCAAGAACGGCATCATCCGGGCAATTTGTTTGCGCTGGCAAATATCTTAAAGCCCGAAGTCAAGTTGCAGCTTGTGCCAATTGCACAAGAATCAACTTGGACGCTACCTGCACATCAAGGTGCGGTGTACTTGTATAGCCCAACCGATCAGTTTCGCCACGCGTTAGAAAAAAATAATCAAGTCAAGACAAGGCTTGTGTTTGAGGATTTGTTTTTGCAACTATGGAAAGTTGAAGATTGATTACCGCTGTAACCAAGGCGCAGATTGTCGCCAGTCAGTGTTGCCGCCCCACCATTTCAACGAACTTAAAAAATCCATCAAACGCTTTTGTGGCGGTGGCACCCATTGTGAAATCGTCACCGACTGTAAGTCAGAGCCCATTGAGTCTCGAGTGGGGGCGAATTTGCCGGCAAGCTCTTCGCTGCAGATCGGCCAGGTGTTGATGTGAAAGCGCATCGGTAATTGAGGGACCGGGGTCGGTGCTCCATCTCTACGCACATGTATGAGTTTGTCATCGACAAACCAGCGAATTTCATCGGGCTCCCATTCAATCGCGTAACGATGAAACTCGAGAGAAGCATCAAAGCCAAGGTCAATCACGACTGGGGTGCCACGCAAGCCGTAGTTATAGAGGTCGCCGTCTTGCCCTGGATTATAAAAAACGTTGAGCAAGATCTTAGTCGTATCGTTACCTAAAAACTCGGCGTCGATCTCTTGCCAGGGATCAAAGCGATACAAAAAGAAACTGGATACGACACCGGGCTCTTTGGTGGGTTTAAAGACTGTTTCGAAGCGACCAAATTTAAATTTGGCCTCTGGGGTGTCTTTGGTGGTGAGGTCGGCGGCGGTGTACGCACGGTCTTGTGCGGCTTGGCGTTCGATGTTGAGCTTGATCCCGCCTTCAGGCATTTGCACGATATTTTTTGGTGAAAATACCGCTTGATTACAAAAGAATGTGGTGTCCATCCGCTCCCAGTAGGTTGGGTCGATGGTTTTGAAGGTGTCGTTTCGTAACGCTTTAAAGTTGCCTGAGCGGCTACCAGCAATTGGAGTGGCCGTTGGTGTATTCGGGCAATAATTTGACTCTCTCTTGAACGGGACGATCCAGGGATCGGTATCAAATTGCTGCGCAGTGCAGGAAACTGCTGCGGCAGGAATTGAACTGCTTGGTCGATACAGCACGCCAACAGCAAAAATCACGACGGCAAAAACAAGTACGGCGCGCAGCATGGTGGAGATCCGAGAAAAAAAAGCAGTAACGGGTGCGGTCACGCCAAACAGTGTAGCGGGGGGTGTTGCGTGACGGTGCGCGCGAGACACGGCGCGCCAGCGATTTTGCCCGATCAGGCAATCTAACAGACCAAGCAAAATACCTGCGATATCGAGGTAGAAGGCCAGTGGATAGGTGACTATGCTTTGCAACACGGTACGCACAGTCGCTTGGCGAAACCCTAGTAAGCCCAACAGTAAAACGATGATCGGTGCGCAAAGAGCGATGAGCCCGATCACTTGCACCGCGCCGTGGATGGGCAAGGCAGCACGCGAGAGGTCGCCAACTAGCGCGGCGTGCAAGACGTTCATGAGCACAATCAACGCTGGAGCA
>CALCPT010000318.1 GCA_937897265.1 uncultured Alcaligenaceae bacterium | reverse complement strand
CTCCGCGTACGCTGACTGGTGTGGTCTTGCGCATCACGGATGGTGAATATGTCATCAGCGGGCCCACCTATACAGGCCAGCGCATTTACATGGGGCGCACGGTCTTGCTGCAGTTGCCTCAAGCGCTAGTGATGGTCACTGAGACCCCTCAAGAGCACTGGGACTTAGGCATTTTCAGTCACATCGGCATTGACGCGACCAAGCATCGTTTTGTCTTGCTCAAATCCAGAATGTATTGCCGTCCAGTGTTCGTGCCGATTGCCAAGGCTGTGGTCGAGTGCGATGGCGGCGGTGTCACAAGCTCTGACTATTCACGGTTTCCGTACAGCAAGCTTACGCGCCCTGTGTATCCGTTTGATTTGAATGCAACGTGGGAAAGTCGAATGTAAGACGCGTTGTCTGTCATGAGCGTCGGGTGAGTCGACCGTCGCTCTGACCGCAGGAGCTTTAACCTCAAGAGCTTTAACCGCAAGAGCTTTAACCTCAAGAAGTCACCAAGCGACAAAAAGCAAAGATCCCCGCAACGAGATGCTGCGGGGCTCTTTGCTTTGCGTACAGACTCAGCGAATACGTCGCTGCGTCTGCACCGGTACCTAACCTAACCGACTTTCAAAGCCAGCCTTGATCTCGAGCAAACTGGGTGGCAAGCCATGCGCCAATTTTTCAAAAAGCTCAGCATGCAATTCAAACTCTTTGCGCCAGGCCGCTTTGTCGATTGAAGTGATCGTGGTGAATTTTTCGAGAGAAAAATCCATGCCAGACCAGTCAAGATCCTCGTAGCTTGGTGTAATCCCAAACACATGCTCGTTGCCTTTCGCCTCACCTTCAATGCGACCCAACATCCACTTAAGTACGCGGGTGTTTTCGCTAAAGCCGGGCCAGACAAATTTACCGTCGGCATCGGTGCGAAACCAGTTGACACAGAAAATACGTGGCAACTTGGCGCCCGAGCCTTGCAAGTGCTCACCTAAAGACAACCAATGCTGAAAGTACTCGGCCATGTTGTAACCACAGAAGGGCAACATCGCAAATGGATCACGACGCACCACGCCCTGCTCGCCAACCGCAGCAGCAGTCGTTTCAGAACCCATGGTGGCGGCCATGTAAACGCCTTCTGACCAATCACGAGCCTCTGTCACCAAAGGCACAGTGGTCGAACGGCGACCGCCAAAAATGAAGGCGTCAATGACGACACCCTCAGGATTATCCCACTCAGGATCCAACACAGGATTTTGCGTGGCAGAGACTGTAAAGCGTGCATTTGGGTGTGCGGCTTTGATGCCTTTCTCTTTCGCCTGCTCAGGAGTCCAATCACGCCCTTGCCAATCGATACAGTGTGCAGGTGGAACCTTGCTCATGCCTTCCCACCACACGTCGCCGTCATCGGTCAACGCCACGTTGGTGAAAATGGTGTCCTGGGCCAAGGTGGCCATGCAATTAAAGTTTGATTGCTCGTTGGTCCCTGGCGCTACACCAAAGTAGCCAGCCTCTGGATTGATCGCGCGCAGGTTACCCTTCGCGTCGGGCTTGATCCAGGCGATATCGTCACCGATGGTGGTGATCTTCCAACCCTGCTGACCTAAGCCCTTAGGAGGGATCAACATCGCAAAGTTGGTTTTGCCACAGGCCGACGGAAATGCCGCCGCTACGTGATATTTTTTACCCCAAGGTGCAGTCACACCCAAGATCAGCATGTGCTCCGCCAACCAGCCTGGCGAGGATGCGCTTGCTTCAGCGCGGCCCATATTTGAGGCAATCCGCAGAGCAAAACATTTTTTACCAAGCAATGCGTTGCCACCGTAACCCGAGCCATACGACCAGATTTCGCGGGTTTCAGGAAAATGCACGATGTACTTAGTGGTGTTGCAGGGCCATACAACATCGGCCTGGCCTGCAGCCAATGGCGCACCAACGGTGTGTACACAAGGCACAAACTCACCCGTCGGGCCGAGGACGTCGTAAACTTTTTTACCCATGCGCGTCATCATGCGCATGTTGACCACCACATAAGGCGAGTCAGACAATTCAACGCCGATTTGTGCAATCGGTGAACCCAAAGGGCCCATCGAAAACGGAATCACATACATCGTGCGGCCAGCCATCGCCCCTTCAAACAAGTCGTCAAGCTTGGTCCGCATTTCTGTTGGCTCGATCCAGTTATTGGTCGGGCCAGCGTCTGCCTTGTTTTTGCTGCAGATAAACGTGCGGTCTTCAACCCGCGCGACGTCATCCGGTGACGAACGAGCTAAAAACGAGTTGGGTCGTTTAGCGGGATTGAGCTTGTGCAACATGCCCGACTGCACCATTTGGGCACAAAGTCGGTCGTATTCTTCTTGCGAGCCGTCACACCACACAATATTGGCGGGCTTGGCTTTTGCTGCAATATCAGCCACCCACTTTTTTAAGCCATCGTGGCGAACATAATCAGGTGCGTTTAAGGTCAGATTCATTGGCATGTTTCGATTGGATTGCACTGGTCATACTTCGGTAACCCGAAATAGTAGCACCGCGCGTGCATTGAGGAAAACCCGAGTCATTTTGGTGCCAAACAAGTGCATCTTTTGCTCAAGGATTGCGCATTTCGTCGAATATTTTGAAAACGTTACGGTACAAGCGTCGAATTTTATGCAATTTCGCTTGATTACAGAGTGAATACCCTACTCGCTCACAAAGTCTTTTAATGGTTAATTTTTACTTATACTGTGGCGGCCTAGCTCAATGAACTAATTTTTACTTAGATTTAGGCGTACTTGCCAGCTACACTCGTTTTACGGATAAAAATACGCGCCAGAGGTAAATAGCAAAACATTGCGCCCCTCGCGTGTTCAGCGTTATCTTGAGCGTATTCCTGCTCCTTGTCCGCGAGGCTTAGCCCCTGATGTTACCCACCGACACCCACTCTACAACTCGACTGATGCAAGCAATATTAAAGACCTGTTTACTCGGGCTTGCTTTTGCCGTGTTTAGCGCCCCAAGTTTGGCCCAAGCCCCAGTTGCACAACCCTTGGCAAAGCAGGGCTCATGCCCAAGCGGCTACCACAGCAGTGGCAATTACTGCACCCCGTCGTCATCGAGCGCCCGCGCCGCCCTGCCCCATGTTGGCTCGTGCCCGTCGGGCTATCACACGAGTGGTGGCTATTGCCTAGCGAGCAGCAACTCATCAAAAGCAGCCATCGTCAAAAGCGGCAGCTGCCCCTCTGGGTATCACACTAGCGGCGCTTATTGTTTACGCAATTGACGATCGAGGTGTTGCTGTAACTGGCCGGCCGCCTCGTGATTAACCAGATGTTCGGGCAAATGACCGTTGAGTAGTTGCCGGGCCTGGCGTGCTACAGAGCTGCCCATCGCCCTCAAGCTATCGTCTGTCACCCCAGCCATGTGTGGAGAGAGCAACACATTCTCCATCCCATAGAGGGGTGAATCGGTCGGCAAGGGCTGTTGAGTAAATACATCGAGCGCTGCGCCTGCCAAACGCTTTTCACTTAATGCCTCGACTAGAGCGTGTTGGTCGACCACCGCGCCACGTGCCACGTTGATCAAGTAGGCGGAGGTTTTCATTTTGCCCAGTAAGGCACGGCTGATAAGCCCCTTGGTTGAGTCGTTCAACGGACAAGCCAGCACCACAAAATCTGCTTGCGTCAGCACCTGCTCAAGCGACATGACGTCAATAAAATCTAACGACGCGCGGCCGCTGGGTCGATAGCCGCACACACTCATCCCAAAGCCAAAGTGACACATTTTCGCAACGGCTTGGCCAATCGCACCTAGGCCAACCAAACCAACTTTTTTACCGGCTAACTCTAGCCCCTGGTCTGCTAGGGATCGAGCACTTGCCCAGCCGGCTGCCCGCATGCGTTGATTTGCCGCAGCGCTGCGATGGGCAAGTGACAACATTTGACCCACCGCAAACTCGGCTACGGTAACCGCATTGGTGCCAGGCGCATTGGCGACGGCGATTCCTCGCGCTGTCGCTTCTTCAATTGGAATCATATCGACCCCGGCTCCGTGTCGGATTACACCTAGCAAATTAGG
Organism: uncultured Alcaligenaceae bacterium; assembly: GCA_937897265.1. Lineage (GTDB taxonomy): Bacteria > Pseudomonadota > Gammaproteobacteria > Burkholderiales > Burkholderiaceae_B > Zwartia. Next base: position 9,509 of record CALCPT010000318.1, on the reverse strand, counting down.
GGCTTGGTCATATAACGCGGCGGGGATAGGCGTGCGCACCACCACGATCGAAGCCTCGCGAGCCCCTGCGATCAAGTCTTCGTCCCGAATGGACGCAGCCACCGATACCCGAGCGAAGGTTTCCATTTCAGCGTGCACCAACGGGTGAATCGGATTCGTCAAAAAAATCAGTTTTGTGGTCATGGTTTTTGGTCTTAAAGGAGTATATTTATTCTAGTGAAACAACAGTACACAGGGCACCAGGCGCTCAGGGTACTGAAAATAACGAGAGAGACACAAGCATGACCATAACATTCAAAAAGCTTCACCCGACCTTCATGGCAGAAGTCAGCGCGCTTGATTTGCGCCAGGTACGCGACGAAGCAAGCCTTGAGCGCTTGCGCGAGGGCATGACTGAATTTGGGGTCTTGGTATTTAAAGGGCAACAGTTTTCGCATCAAGACCAACTTGACTTTGCACAACGCCTTGATGGCGCCCTGCACGCCAAAACGTCTTCGTCGGTATTAGTCAAAAATCGCTTTGGCAATGAAGCGCTAACGGACATCTCAAACGTTGGCCAAGATGGGGACATCTTAGCTGCCGAAGACCGTCGCCGTGTGAACGGCATCAGCAATCGCATCTGGCACACCGATGCCTCGTTTGAAGATCCCGCGGGGCGTTACTCAATGCTCTATGCACGCAATATCCCGCCAGTACGTGCCGATACCGAGTTTGCTGACATGCGGGCGGCCTACGAAGCTCTTGATGACGCCACCAAGGCAACGATTGCCGATCTGCGAGTGCATCATTCAATTGCGTATTCGCGCCACACGATGGGGTTTGATTTTTCGCCAGAAGAAAAAGCCAAGTTACTCGGAGCGACACACCCCCTGGTACGTGTCATTGAAGGATCACCTCGCAAGTCGCTTTATCTTGCCTCGCACGCCGAGCACGTGGTTGGATGGCAAGTTCCTGAGGGTCGCTTGCTACTGCGCGACTTGATTGAGCATGCAACGCGCCCTCAGTTTATCAGTCACCATGAATGGGCGCTGGGCGATTTGGTCATTTGGGATAACCGCACCACCATGCATCGTGCACGTCCGTTTGACGACAAAACATACAAACGCGAACTCACCCGCGTTACCACGTTAGATTTGCCGCGCAAAGCCGTTGCAGCGCAAGCGGCTTAATTTCAAGTCACCCAAAAAGGCAATCGCCGCGTAAGCGGCGATTGCCTTTTTTTCGCTAGACGCATCTAGAACGTCGCAGCCTAGGTGAGAATTTTAGGTGCCGACCTTGAAGCTGGCCTGCATTTTGCGCAGCATGGCGATCACGCTTTGCGCCACGATACGACCTGTTTTGGGATTTTCAGACGGAATGTTTTCCATGGTCATGGTGAACTTCGCTGAGTCTGAATCGACCACAATGCTGTGAGTGTTGCGCACAACCGTTGGATCGGCCCAAATTTCTAGCAAGGTATTTTCTGGCCCAACACCGGCTAGGGCCAAAGCCACCACAACATTTAAGTTTGCCGGAAACCCTTTTGCCGCGGCACGTGCATTACCTTCGAACACTTTTTTGGCTTCAGTCAGGCCTTCAACACTAATATTGTTCTCGATTAAGTGCGGAGCACCCGACAGCCCATTAGGTGGTTTACGCGTGACCATACGCACCGAGTGAATCTTGCCCTCGGCGGCTGCAATCATGGCGTCTAAGCCGATCAGTGCGCCGGTTGGTACATGAATGATGCCGCCCTCTTGCTGGGCCATGTCAATCAGATTCTGGTTAAACAGAAGCGCCCCAACCGACAACACAATCGCTTGTTTTTTGGCCTTTAAAAAGGGGCTCACGATCTCAGGCAAGAGCGCCGCTGGCGCGCACTCAATCACCAAATCGGCTACTGGCTCAAGTTCAGCCAGCGTCAGCACCTTAACCGGCACCCCTAGGCTTGCGACAAACGCTTGCGCCTTGTCGTGATGCTTAGCCGAAACCGCCGTCAATACAACGCCAGGCACTGTGCCTTTTGCTAACGAACTGGCAATAGATTTACCGATCGCGCCCAACCCAGCAATAGCAATACGTAGCGGTTGTTTATTTGTAGTGTTAGACATTAGTGTGCTCAGTCAATTTTCATATTTGAGGTTTTTACGATATCGGCATATTTGGCGACTTCGCGCTTTAGATGCAGGCCAAACTCTGCGGGTGTGCCACCGATGATCTCAATGCCACGTTCACGCAAGTTTTGCCGCACGCCTTCACGCGCCAGAGCCTCATTAAACGATAGGTTGATCCGGTCGACGACGACTTTCGGCGTGTTAGCAGGTGCAATGATCCCGTACCACGAGTCAGTTTCAAAGGTTGGCAACCCTTGCTCGGCAATCGTAGGGATCTCTGGGGCTAAGGGTGCTCGGGTCAGGTAGGTCGTACCTAGCGCTCTGAGCTTACCCGAGCGAATGTGAGCCAAGAAGTCAGGCAAATTGCCAAACATCAGGTCAATATTGCCGCCAAGCAGATCGTTGAGCGCAGGCCCTTGCGCTTTATAAGGCACATGCACAATGTCGATCCCGGTCATGGATTTCAACATCTCACCGGCAAAATGGGGGGTCGTGCCGTTGCCAAACGACCCGTATGAAAGCTTGCCCGGATTTTTTTTGGCATAGGCAATAAGCTCGGGCAAAGTGCGAATAGGCAGATCAGGCCGCACCGCAAGAACGTTAGCGGTACGCGCCAGTAAGATCACCGGCGCGAGGTCCGAATCTAGGTTGTAGGGCAAATTTTTAACAAGCGACTGGTTCACCGCAAAACTATTCGCCACCCCACCAAACGTATGTCGATCGCTCGCCTTCGCTACCGCATCTACCCCAATGACGGTACCTGCACCGGGCTTGTTTTCGACAAAAACAGAACCTGCCAAGTCACGCGCAACCTCGGGCACTAACAGGCGTACCACAGCATCAAGCGTGCTTGCGCCACCGGGAAACGGCACAATCAGGCGCACCGGTTGTGTTGGCCATTGTGTGGTCGTGGCTGGCTGTCCAACCGCGCAACTTGACACTACACCTAAGCTTGCGAGTCCAAGCAAAAAAATCCGCTTCAACATTTCGATCCTATTTTTGAAAAAATACAACCAAACCGAATTATCCACCAAAGCCGCTTGGCAGGTGAAAGGTCCAAAACGCCGCACTCAGGGCGCAATAGCAGCCGGCAGTCACGATCAACGCCCCTGCAACGAACAAGAGCGCCCGCCTCTCTGTCTTTGGTGGATATTTGCGCAAGACCACTCGTCCGCCTAGCGCCGAGAGCGAGACACCATAAAGCAGGCTTGCCAGACTCACTAAATCGGCATTTGCAGTTGAAAAACCCAACATAAACAGAGCTGTACCGACAATAAAACAAGGTAAACCAACAATAAACCCTAGCGCCAAAAACAAAACAATCCCGTCAAAATCGACATTCGACGAGGTATTTGTCTCATTTTTAGGCACTTTTGAGTCCTTTAGCGTAAAACTTAATCGGTTTCAAATTGTGTTTCTGCCTGAGCAGTCTAAAATAGTCTCAGGGTGAGGTAACGTTTACTTACACCGGTTACGCCTGCGATCCGAAGGAATGATGATGAATAAAAAAATTGCTGTGTTTTTGATGCTAGCCGCTTTTGGTTTTGCTCAGGTTGCACCCGTTGCCGCCCAAACGAGTTCAAGCACGCCAGCACAAACGAGCCCAAAGAAGAAGAGCACGACTGCTAAAAAGAAGACGCCTCCGAAAAAAAGCACCGCCCCTAAAAAGAAAACAACCAAAACTGCCAAGCCTAAGACAAGCTCTATTGGCCAGCCTAAAGCAGTCGGCTAATCCAAAGGTCGCGCTCACGCCTTATTCGAAGCGTATGCCGGCCTGTTGAATCAAATTTCCCCAACGAACATAGTCTCGATTGATTTGTTCTGAAAACTCGGCGGGGGTGCTCGGAGATGCGTTCAAGCCCAACGCACTGATCCTTTTTTGCACCGAAGCATCAGACAGTACTGCGTTGACATCTTTGTTCAGTTGACCGATCAGGGCAACGGGCGTCGACGCCGGCACGGCCAAGCCATACCACTCAGGCATGTCGCCTAACGCAGGATAACCAGCGTCGATTGCAGTGGGCGCGCCCGGTAACACCCCCACTCCTTGCGCGCCGAACAACACAATGGCGCGCAGCTTACCCGTTTGAACATGCTGGGCCACAGAAGACGGATTTGCCACCAACAAGTCGATATTGCCCCCTAGTACGTCGATCACAGCGGGGCCTGCACCTTTGTAAGCAACATGCAATAAATCAGCGCCAGTGGTGAACTTGAACAACTCGACAGCAAGTTGAGGGCCGGCAGCACTTGAGCCATACGACAGCTTGCCAGGCTTGCTCTTTGCAAGGGCCTCAACCTCTTTGAGAGTGTTTGCTGGCACCGAGGGGTGCGCCACGAGTACAAAGGGTTGTTGAGTGAGTCGACCTACCGGAACGATATCCTTTCTGACATCAAAACCCATGTCTTTATATAGATGCGGATTAACCGTCATCACCCCTTGATGCGCAATCATTAAGGTCTGGCCATCGGGCGCTGCCTTCGAAGCATAGGCAGTACCAATGTTGCCTTGTGCGCCGGCCTTGTTCTCGATGATCACCTGCTGCTGCCAGAGCTCGGTCAGTCGCTCGCCCACGATTCGGGCAACGGCGTCGGTACCCCCGCCTGGCGGAAACATCACCACAATTTTGACGGGACCCGTTGGCTTAAAAGCAGGCTGCGCAAACGCCTGCGCACCGGTCACAGTGCTCAACAATAGGCTGACAACGCCTAGATTCAACACTAGCTGAGTGAACCAGCGTTGGGAGCACTTAGAAATACGACTGACATTGAGCATCGTTGACCTCTTTAATCTCAAGTTAAACCTTTGCGTGTCCGGCAACCCGCTGCATCAGTTGCCCAACGTCCACTGCGCGATCCATTGACCAGACCGCCTCAATCAGTGGCTCTGGATCACAGCCCGAGCCACCATAGGCACATAAAGCACGAACTTTGTTTTCAATATCCTGATCTGATAGCGGCTTGGCTCGGGCGCCGCGAGCAATATCGATTGCGACTTCAAGTACCTGCCCGCGCTGTAAATACAGCCTGACCGTCGCCGCTTCGACGTCAAAGGAGGCATCGTCAGTGAAAGAAATTTTTTGGCCCAGTACTCGCAAGCTCTTATCAGCAACAGCCTCATCACTGAACTCAGCCAAACCGGCCTTGCCACGCGTCAAGGCCACGGCCACGGCATGTTGTGCGCTGACCTGCGATTCTCTACCTGTCGCAATATTGGGCCGGTCGGTACGCTGGCGCAACAAGGGGTGACCAATCAATTCGATCCGTTCAATTGCACCCAAACCCTGTTGCAACAGTTCAGGATGTGTCGACAAACCCAAGCACGCTTCCAGCACCGGGTTCAAAACGACTCCACAGGGAAACGGCTTATAAGTATTGTTGAGGATTTCCCAGCGCTGACCTAACTCGCTAACGATACTCAGGCAATCGGGTGCATCAGCGGTCACATTTAAAAACCCGCGAACGCCCTCAAGTGGGTGAGCCGGCCCATCAAAGTCTTGTTGCGCCAGCAGCGCTGACACCATGCCATTGCGAGCGGCATTTCCCATACTCACGCTTTTAGCCATCGTGCCAAGCGTCTCAACCAAGCCCGAAGCCTGGGCCGAGGCAGACCCCAACGCCCAAACGAGTTGTCGCGCACTCAGTCCCAGCAACTTGCCGGTAGCCAGTGCAGAACCAAAGACCCCGCAGGTTGAGGTGATATGCCAACCGCGAGCGTAATGCCCTGGCGACACTGCGTTGCCGATTCGACACTCAGCCTCGACACCCAAAATAAAACTCAGTAAGACATCAATACCGCTCGTGCGTTGCGTTTCAGACCAAGCAAACACAACTGGGGCCACCGGAGCCGTTGGGTGGATGATGGTTGGAATATGCGTGTCGTCAAAGTCAAAGACGTTGGCCGCCATGGTGTTGAGCGCAGCCGCCGTCAGCATGTCGAGTCGTTGTCCACGTCCGATCACCGTGGCCTGGGGACCAACCGAAAAGCGGCCGTAAACCTGAGCGGCGCGCTCAATCGTCGGATCAAAGCAAGCCGACAAGGCCGTCGAAAAATAATTTAGTAACGAGCGTTTGGCTTCGTGACGCACCACCTCTGGAATATCACTCCAGTGACAGTTGTGAACAAATTGCGCCAAAGGAAGCGACACGTCTAAAGCAGTGTGGTTAGCTGTATTTGTCATTGAAGGCTTAAGTCAAAAATAGGCGTTGCAACAAAGATCAGTACCGAAGCTTAAGGTGTCAATCTACCTCAGTACACAACCTATTTACCCACTTTAGCAGAAACGACTAACTGCCGACCGTACACCACCTGGTCAGATAGTGCCTGACGCCACAGTTGCGCGACCGCTGCAGACTGTGCTGATTTGATTTTTTTTCGCGCATAGCCCTTGATGAACCAGCCAATGATTTTTTCAGACTGGCGTCGCGGCTTTTTTTCATCAACTTCATGCACAGTGATATCAGTAAAACCATTTAAACCAAGCAACAACCAAAGTTGGAACAAACCCAAGGTGAGCCATGGCATATGGGGCTCGGCCGTCGTATTTTGCGCAAACCAAGAGTACGAGCGGGGAAACCCTTGGATCAAGTGATTGATACGCGCCCCCGCGTAGTTAGGATTTGGCAAAGACAAGACAAACGTTGCGCCCGGCTTCAAATGCGCTCGTACGCTTTGCAAAAATAATCCGGGATTTTGCAGGTAGCCCATCGCCTCACAACAGATCGCGGCATCATACTGCCCAAAGGTTTCGGGGATGCCAAGATTGAAGTCTGCCGCCTGAAACTGAGCATAACCAGCGGGCGCGTCAGCATAAAAATCAATTCCATGCACGAGCGCCGGGTGCGTCAATGCGCCAGGCAACCAACCGTCGCCGCAACAGATATCCAGTACCGTTTGAGGCTTTAATGCGTTTAGCACGCCAGCAACGGCGCGCCGATGCGCCTTGTTCTGATTCAAGTTATCTGTGCCGCTCACGTTATGGCTGTCGCTCATCTCGTCTTTGTTGATCGCCCGACTGGGGCTCATTGAATCGTAAAACTGGTGATATTGAACTGTACTTTTGATCGACAGCGCTCTGCGCTGCAGACCATATCATTCACATTGATCACACCTTCATAACTCGATTTTTTTCCGTCTAAAGTCACGACCACCGTAAACGGAATCGGGCGACGATTTTGCATCAATTCATTTGCGCTAAATAGCGCAACTCTGACCTCATAACGACCGCTAGGAGGCTTTTGATTCCAGGAGATATTTTCAATCGGCTCATCAAGATAAGGGCAACCCGACATCGCCTCGCACATATTCGCGTCAATATCCAGACTACCGCCACTAGGCGACTGTCGAACCCCGTCGTCATAGGTGCTAATTTTGACGCCAGAGGGTTCGATCACCAGCAAGTCTAGATCAGCGCGATCAGTCCAAGCCAAAGAGATATTGACGAATTTTCCTTGTGTGACCGCACTACGCTCTAACCGTTTATCAATGTCCGCCGAACTCACAGTCGCCGGCGGCGCCGGAACACTGGTCGGTGCGGGAGCGGGCGTTGGGGCCGGCGTTTGGGTTGGAATCACACGCGCTGTTGGCGCAAAACAGGCACCAGCTTTATCACCGATTTTGTCCCATAGTTGAGCGATACGCGTACGCAACGCGTTTTCGACCTCTAATGATGGCCCTGGTGAAATGACAGCCAGCCACTGTTTATGAAACAAACCAACCACTAACAACAATGTGAGTAAGGCAAGCACGAGCCAACGCCACCAGTTGCCCGAGCCAGGCACCACCGCCGACGCTGCGAGCGCGGCGTTCTCCGACGCGATCACTTTTGCGCCAGGCGCAAATGCCTTTGAAAATTGCGCATCCAAATCAAACGCGCCGCCTTTATCCCCATAGGGTACACACCCCCATTGAGCAATGACAAGCTGTTCTCCCACCATAAAAATCGAAGCCAAGGCGTCAGGGGTGGATAACATTGCCAGCAACGCCTGTGCACCATAGGCTGAAGACGTGGTTGCACTTGCTCCAACTTTCTCTGCAATCGCCCTCACCTGCAGACATTTTTTATTAATTTGTGATGACACCTGCAGTTTTTCGTCAGGCGTCAGTTCATGAAAACTGCGGATTGGGCCCTCATGTTTTGTCACCCACGCCACCTCACCTCGCATAGCGTTCACGACCGGTTCAGCAAAAAAACCTGGCAGACCTCGATCGCTTGGATCGCGTTGCAGCAGGCTCACAAGTTGCTGGTAGTAACTAAAAATAGGCTGACCATTGATCCCTTTAACATCGATCAATGTACGTTTAGTAATGAGTGGAAGAGTTTGCATGTTCAGTCGGCTCGGTAGTTTTGGTCTTGACGCAAGCTCAGTTCTTTGGCTCTGACGTACAGGCACTCGACATCTTGGTGTAGGGTTGTCGATGTTGGTCTAAAAATCCGCGCAACGATGTCGCAGACAAGGCGTACAACGAACGGTCCGTAAATTGATCTTCGCGCGCACCAATAAACGTATTGACGCCAACTACGTTGCCACAACGATTCACCAGCGGCCCGCCAGAACTACCTGTCGACATCTTGGCTGTATGTAATACCAACACTAAATTATTTGACTGACGCTGTAAGACACTGACCTCGCCCTGCGAGAACACCGTATTTGGCGTCACCACGTTGGTGTCACCCCGAATATCAGACCCAGGGTAACCAGCGGCGACGACCGTCTGCAGCACTTGGGGCTCAGTGGCAATCGCAAGTTGGCGCACGCCAGGCGGGACTTGCTCGACCTTGAGCAAGGCAAAGTCTGGATTGGTGATATCAGAGTCTTTAGTAGCCGCGACCAGCTTGGCGGGTAACGGTTCGGCTCCAAGCAGGGTACTGGTAATCGCAAAAATCTTCCCGACCTCAATGACGTGACGATTTGTCACGATGACATTTGGCTCAATAAAAAAACCACTACCATGCCCTAGAAACTTCATCTTGGCGTCGAACACCAATACACGTACTGTTGCAGCGTCTAGCAACGCCACCAGCTTGTCTTGCGCAAGCACAGCAGCACTAGGTTCGGTTGGGGCGGTGACAGCAGGCGCTGGGGGCACCGGCCCCGTATTCGCCGCAGCAACTGGCGCTGACGGGTTCGCCGTCGCAGTAGGCGCTGGGGCATTGTTTACACCAGGTTGCTGGCCGGGCACTTGTGGTGCTACACGCGTGGGCGAGCTTTGCTCTTGACGCACGAGCGGGCCGATTTCTCCACGCCTAAACGCCTGCAACTCAGGGCTCTCGCAACTGCCGTCCAGAATCAGTTGTAGCCGCTGACTTTCTGTTTGCAGCCCGGCCACAATTTCGCGGTTGATCTGAGCAGGTGCGAGCACGACCATCGGACGATTCATCCACCAAAAATAGACGAATAGGTTCAAAATAACCA
>CALCPT010000317.1 GCA_937897265.1 uncultured Alcaligenaceae bacterium | reverse complement strand
TCTTGTTTCATTTGCTCGACGATTTTTCGCGAGCGGGTGTCATCTGCCGGCAAGCGCTGCAGGTGATCTTCAAGATGCGCCTCAACCTGGCGCTCGGTTTCGGCCATAAACCCCAGATTGCGAGCCACGCCAGCACGTGCTGCCAACACCCCCAGCGTAAATGAGCCCGCGTACCAAAGCGGATTTAGTACGCTAGGCCGACTGTCAAGCTCGCACAACCGTTGTTGACACCAGGCAAGGTGATCGATCTCGTCAGCGGCCGAACGATAAAAAAGTTCGGCGCTCGAAGCGTCTTGACTGGCCGCAGCCTGCCCGCGATACAGCGCCTGCGCGCACACTTCGCCCACATGATTGACGCGCATTAGACCGGCCGCGTGTGTTTTCTCTGCTTCGGTTAACGCGTGACCAACGTCGAGCTTAGCGGCCCCAGCCGGATTAGGCCGCGCGGCCGAAGCTTGCCCCGCCAGTACCTGTAATGCCACATCGACCTCGGCGATGAAAGGGTCAAGCCAATGTTGCCGACGAGTCAAGTGCGATGATCCAACTGAAACCGCTTGGGGGGCTGCCATACATAACCTTGAGGTGAGACCTACTTCGCTCTGACGCGAGAGAGCTTTGACGTCAATTTTAAGCTCTGCCCAAGATTTTGCTTAAAACTTGATTATGATTCTGACTTAACTATTAAGGATTGGACATGGAAGTCAAAATCGATTGGGGTGGCCCCGATGGCATGTTGTTCGTCGCGCAAACCGGAACCGGCCATATTGCAGCCATGGATGGCGCACCCGACGGCGGCGGCCACAATCTTGCCCCACGTCCAATGGAACTCCTGCTTGTCGGCACGGGTGGTTGCACGGCCTATGACGTCGTCCTGATTCTTAAGCGCGGCCGCCACGCCATCGTTGGTTGCTCGGTCAAGCTGATTGCAGAGCGCGCAGAGGTTGATCCAAAAGTATTCACCAAAATCCACTTTGTATTTACGGTCACAGGACACAACTTGCCTCGCGCTGCTGTCGAGCGCGCCATTGCGCTGTCCCACGAAAAATACTGCTCGGCTTCAGCAATGCTTGCGCATACCGCGGCAATCACTTGGGCTGCTGAAATTGTCGATACCGGTGGCGCTGCTGCCGAGAAATCCTAAGCACAGGATTCACGCATATGAACCAATACGAAACCTTCATGCGCCACGTCTACACGACGGGCGTGAACAAGACCGATCGAACCGGAACCGGCACCCGCTCGGTGTTTGGTTATCAGATGCGGTTTGATCTGGCAAAAGGGTTTCCGTTGGTCACGACCAAAAAGCTGCATACCCGCAGCATTTTTGTTGAACTCTTATGGTTCTTGCGTGGAGATTCAAACGTCAAATGGTTGCAAGACAATGGTTGCAGCATTTGGGATGAGTGGGCAAGGCCCGACGGTGATTTAGGCCCCGTGTACGGCGTGCAATGGCGCTCATGGCCGACCCCTGATGGCGAGCATATCGACCAGATCAGTCAGGTGCTTGAGCAAATTCGTAACACCCCTGATTCGCGCCGTTTGATTGTCTCGGCCTGGAACGTCGCCGAAATCAAAAACATGGCGCTACCACCTTGCCATGCTTTCTTTCAATTTTACGTCGCGCAGGGCAAGCTATCGTGCCAGCTGTATCAACGAAGCGCCGATATCTTTTTAGGGGTGCCCTTTAATATTGCAAGTTACGCGCTGTTAACCCATATGGTGGCACAGCAGTGCAACCTTGAAGTTGGCGATTTTGTCTGGACCGGCGGCGATTGCCATATTTACAGCAATCATTTCGAACAGGTTGAACTGCAACTCTCTCGCACGCCCAACCCTTACCCGACACTATCTTTGCAACGTAAGCCCGACTCTTTATTCGATTACCGCTACGAAGACTTTGTCATCGAGAATTACGAGCACCATCCACATATCAAGGCACCCGTTGCCGTTTGATTTCGTTAAAGAGAGTTGGCTGATGCAGCTGAATGTCATTGTTGCCTACGCCCGCAACCGTACGATCGGGCGAGACAATACCCTGCCCTGGAAGCTGCCCGGTGATTTAGCGCACTTTAAACGCACAACTCTCGGGTGCCCCATTGTGATGGGTCGCAAAACATGGGATTCGTTAGGGAGGCCTTTACCCGGACGACGCAATATCGTGATCACACGCGACGCCAGTAAGACCTTTGCCGGCGCAGAAGCCTTCACAAGCTTGTCTGAGGCACTCGAAGCCGTCAAAGATGCCGAGCAAGTATTTGTCATCGGCGGTGCGCAAATCTATCGAGAAGCCCTGCCACTGGCGCACCGTATCGTAGCGACTGAAATACAGGCCAATATCGAGGGCGATGCGATATTTGATCCACTCGACAAAGCCGTCTGGCATGAAACCTCTCGCCTGCCTCAACCTGCAGAAAACGGACTTGCTTACGATCTGGTCGAGTACCATCGCCTTAAAGGCTAAGTCATGAATAAAAAACTACTCAGTGCCGTTAGTGCACTTGTTCTTCTCTTTGCACTCTATGCCGGTACCAGTTGGTACATCGGCGGGCGTGTGCAAACCGAAACCACCAATGCCGTCGATTCGCTCAATACTTACATCGCAAAGCACTGGTCAGATCAAGTTCGCGTCACCTTGCGCAGCTATGAACGTGGAATCTTCACAAGCCAGGCCTCGTATCTCCTGACCTTTCCTGCTAGCAAAACCGCGGCGCTCAGCCCCGAAGTCTTAGTGATCAACCGCATCACACACGACGCGCTGCCTTTCGCGCAAATTGCGCGCGGTAACTTTGAATGGCTGTCCGCCTCAATTCACACCACTCTCGCACCGACTGCTTTCACCGAGGCTCTCTTCAAAGCCACGGGCGGACAATCGCTGATTGAGGGACATACGCAATTGAGTGTCAAGGGCGTGGCCAAGCTCGACTGGGTGATTCGACCAGTGGATCACACTCAAGACACCGTGCGCTCGCGCTTTGCTGGAGCCACCTTGGTCGCTGAACTCGGCCCTAGCTTTCATCACACCAAAGGTGAGCTCAAAGTCAAAGCGCTCAACATCACCGACGGAAAAATCACACTAGATATCAAAGCCAGCCGCCTGCATACAGACACTCACCCAGGGCAATCAGGCCTGAGTATCGGCATCAGCGGCGCGGACATCGGCGAACTCACTCTCACGTCTTTAAATTTTCCGACCGTGACGGCTAAACAGGTGAATACCCGTTTAATTTTGAATGAGAAAGACAATCTGTTAAGCGGGCAATCGCACTACGATATCGAACGCCTGACGATCGATAAAAAAGACTGGGGAACACTGCAACTCACAGCGTCCTATGACAAGCTAAACAGCAATACCGTTAAGTCACTTGGCGATCTGTACAGCAGCATTCTGACGCGCTCGCTGAACAGCGAACCTGACGCTGACTTAATGACCGCAGCAGACCTGAAGCAGTTCTGGGGCCACCTGCAGACACTCGTTAAAAACAGCCCGACTCTCAGACTCGACCCGCTGATTTGGCAGACGGCAAATGGCCAAAGTTCAATCACCTTAAGCACAGTGCTTGCACCGGTCGAACTGCGCAGCGGTGGGCTGGGCTTAAACGGCACTCCAATTCAAGCGATTGAGGCCACCTTTGCGCTCTCGCGAGCGATGGCGGTTGGGGTGCTCGCTACGGGTCTTGAAGCAAACGGCGTCAATCCAGCACAGGCTAAAAGCACGGCTGAAAAAGACATCACTGCGGCGCTTGAAGTCGCCGCCAAACAAAAGCTGGGCGTACTCAAAGGTGACCGCTTCATCGCGCAACTAAGCTTTAAAGACAACGTATTTAAGATCAACGGGCAAGCGATTTCAGCCGAGACGTTGCTGACACTCGCGTCTTCACTGATGCCGGCCAGTTGGCTGGCTGCCGAACCTGTTGCAAGCTCTGATGGACCAGACGAGGCTGCTGCGGTCAGACACCTAGACCCCTCCGTCTTGGCCAGCATTTTGACAGCAGCTGATTTCACGTTTGAAGAGGTAAAAGACGAGCAAGGCGATCCGCTGCTCAAGGTGTCGCCGGGCGATTCAGGCGCCGCAAAAATCGATATGGTGTTTGTTGGATGTGGTAACGATCCAACTTGCGAAGACGTACTACTGCGCGCCACGTACTCGCCAAATAAGCCGGTAGCACTGAAAGTGGCGAACGACTGGAATTTACGCAATCGTTGGGCACGCGCTTTTGTCAACGACAAAAAAGAGGCCGTGATCGAGATGGATATCAGTGCCTACGGTGGCATTGGCCGCGATGCGGTTGAAGGTATGGTCAATACTTTCTTTAAGATCGTTCGAGATTTTTCTAAAGAGCTTGAGGCTTCGAACTAAAAACAAAGCCGATGATTGCCCAGACAATCATCGGCTCAAGGCTTTGCAGCGGCACTCGTTCAGTGAAAGCTAAGCCCTCACTGCGCTGCCACAACCTGATTACGCATAGGCCTCAATCGGCAAGCAAGCGCACACCAAATTACGATCGCCCCATGCGTTATCGACGCGACCAACTGGTGGCCAATACTTGTTCTCACGCAAGCTAGCCACAGGATAAGCCGCTTGTTGCCGCGGATAATCGTGATGCCAATCTTCTGCAAGTAGCATCTGCGCAGTATGTGGTGCATTCTTGAGCACGTTGTCCGTGGCATCGCGCTCGCCTCGCTCGATTTGAGCAATTTCTTGGCGAATCGCAATCATGGCATCAACAAAACGATCAAGTTCAGCCAACCCTTCAGACTCGGTTGGCTCAACCATCAGCGTCCCCGCCACCGGAAAACTCATTGTGGGGGCGTGAAAACCATAATCCATTAAGCGCTTGGCAATATCCTCAGCCGAGATACCAGACGCCTCTTTGATATCGTGCATATCAAGGATGCATTCATGTGCCACACGTCCATTACGGCCGCTATACAAGACGGGATAATGTCCCGCCAGACGACGCGCAATGTAATTGGCACTTAAGATCGCAACCTCTGTGGCACGACGCAACCCCGCAGCGCCCATCAGTGAGATGTACACAAAGGGAATCGGCAAAATGCTGGCCGAACCAAAGGGTGCCGCCGACACTGGACCAACCGGCACATTGCCAGCCAGCGTGCCGTTTTCAGCCACAACACCGGGTAAGAACGGTGCCAAGTGTGCCCGCACACCTACAGGTCCAACACCAGGGCCGCCGCCGCCATGCGGAATACAAAACGTCTTGTGTAAATTCAGATGCGAGACATCCGAACCAAATTTGCCTGGCTGAGCCACCCCCACCATGGCGTTCATATTCGCGCCATCCATATACACCTGGCCACCGGCAGCGTGAATCATGTCGCAGATTCCTGTGATCGCCTCTTCAAACACACCGTGCGTAGAAGGATAGGTGACCATCAAGGCTGCTAGGCGATCACCCGCCTGAGCAATCTTGGCCTGCAAGTCTTCGAGGTCGACGTTACCGTGTGCGTCAGACTTCACAACTACCACTTGCATCCCCACCATATTGGCCGAGGCGGGATTGGTACCGTGCGCCGACGAAGGAATCAAACAAATATCACGCTGCGCCTGGCCATTGGCACGATGATAGGCACGAATCGCGAGCAATCCCGCATACTCACCTTGCGCACCAGAGTTTGGCTGCAAGCTGATCGCGTCGTAACCGGTGATTTCGCACAGGTCTTTCGACAAACGCTCGATCATGGTTTGATAACCACGAGTCTGCTCGGCTGGAGCAAAAGGATGAATACTTGCAAACTCAGGCCAAGTGACCGGGATCATCTCAACGGTTGCGTTGAGCTTCATGGTGCAAGAGCCAAGCGGGATCATCGTGCGGTCAAGCGCAAGATCTTTATCTGACAGCTTGCGCAAGTAGCGCAACATATCGGTTTCGGATTGAATACTCGAAAAAACTGGATGGCTCAAAATCGCCTGTTTGCGCTTCACGGCGCCAGGAATGCCAGGCAAGCCGTCTAATGACGCGGGGATCGCTGGCGTAGCCTTACCGAGCACACCAGCAAAAAGTGCAACCAATTGCTCAAGATCAGCGGCCGTGACCGTTTCATCTAGCGAAATCGAGAGTTGCGTTGCACTGACATGACGGAAATTGATACGAGCAGAACGCGCTGCCTGCAAGATTTTGTCTGTTTGAGCGCCTGTGTTTAACAATAAGGTGTCAAAAAATGTGTCATTGACAACTTGAACGCTCAGCGAGGTCAAAGCTTGACTGAGCAGCGCTGTCGCGTGCTGGACGCGAGTGGCCATGGCAGTAAGACCCTTAGGGCCATGCCACAACGCGTACATACTCGACATCACAGCAAGCAACACCTGCGCCGTACAAATATTAGACGTGGCTTTTTCGCGGCGAATGTGTTGCTCGCGAGTTTGCAACGCCAGGCGAAGTGCCGGGTTACCCTGAGCGTCTTTTGACACGCCGACCAAACGCCCAGGCATATTGCGCTTGAATGCATCTTTACAAGCCATGAAGCCCGCGTGGGGTCCACCAAACCCGAAGGGCACACCAAAGCGTTGCGCCGAACCAATTGCGATATCGGCATCCCAATGTCCGGGTGGCTCAAGCAAGGTCAGGGCCAACAGATCTGTGGCACAAGCCACCACGCCGCCTTTTGCATGCACCTGGGCTGTCAGCGCACGGTAGTCAGCCACCGAGCCCAGCGAGTGCGGATATTGCACCAGTAACCCAAAACAATCTGGCACACCCTTGAGTTCATCACCTACGACCACGTCGATATCCAAGCCATCGGCGCGAGTACGAATCACCTCAATGGTTTGTGGGTGGCAATGCTGCGAAACAAAAAATACTTTGCTGGCCGCCTGCGAAGCTCTACGCGCCAATGTCATCGCTTCAGCTGCTGCGGTACCTTCGTCAAGCAACGAGGCATTAGAAATATCCAGCCCAGTCAGATCAGCCACCATCGTTTGATAGTTCAGGATCGCCTCTAGGCGCCCTTGAGAGATCTCGGGTTGATACGGCGTGTACGCTGTGTACCACGCTGGGTTTTCAAGGATATTGCGCAAAATGACGTTGGGGGTATGCGTACCGTAGTAGCCCTGACCAATGTAATTGCGAAAGACCAGATTGCCCGCTGCGATTTTTTTCATCTCAGCTAGCACGTCGGCCTCGGCACGAGGGGCAGCGAGATTGAGTTCTCGCGTCATGCGAATATTGGCGGGCACAACCTCTTGCATCAAAGCCTCGAGACTTGGCGCCTCGATTGCCTCGAGCATGCGTTGTTGATCAGCCTCGCTGGGGCCGATATGGCGAGGAATAAATTCGCGTGACGTATCCATAGCATTTGACATAATGGTTGCCTTAACCTGCGTCAGCGACAGCCTGATAGCCTGCTGCATCGAGCAAGCCATCAACGTCGGCTGGGTTATTCGCCTTGATTTTGAAAATCCAAGTGTTGTAGGGCGAAGCGTTAATGGCTTCGGGCGCGTCGTTCAACGCCTCGTTAAAGCCAACGATTTCACCCGCGACAGGCGCGTAAATATCAGAGGCCGCTTTGACTGACTCAACAACGCCTGCAGTCGCGCCCGCTGCAAGTTTGGCGCCCACTTTTACGTCGCCCACAAAAACCAAATCACCAAGCTGCTCTTGCGCAGGGCCAGTAATACCGACCAACATGACATCGCCCTCGGCCTTAATCCATTCGTGGCTCGCTGCGTATTTACGATCGTTAGGAATGCTCATGAAAGTCTCCTGAAAATTTTGGGGTTCGATACAGTCGAAAAACAAAGTGTGGAAATGAAAAATCTTGGATGTATGGCAGCTCGTATCACTTAAAACTTGTTTTGCTCACAGCTCTTATTACTGACAACTTTTTTATTCGCAGTTCGTGTCACTGACAACGCGAGCCACTCATTTCTGAGGTGGCTTACTTCGCGTGCACGACCTCAGCACCCTGACGAACAAAGGGCAATTTGCAAACCTCAGCAGGCACCCACTTGCCACGAATATCAATCTCAATGTGATCACCCACCTCGACACCTAGCGGCAAACGTGCGAAGCCAATCGAGACACCGAGCGTAGGTGACATCGTGCCGCTGGTCACCTCGCCCAAGCCGTGATCGGTGCGCACCGCCATGTGTGCGCGCATCACACCGCGATCTAATAATTTGAGCCCAATAAACACTTTAGGGTCCGCAAACTGCTCAAGCGCCTTGCGGCCAATAAAGAAACGCTCTGGGTCTTTAAGGGACACCGTCCAAGTTAAACCGGCTTGGTTAGGATGAATCAATTCATCCATATCCTGACCGTATAAATTCATACCCGCCTCTAAGCGCAGCGTATCGCGCGCGCCCAGGCCGCAGGGGTGAACTCCCTGAGCAATCAGGTCGGCCCACAGTTGGGCCACTTCTGTGGACGGCAAGACAATTTCAAAACCATCTTCGCCGGTGTAGCCTGTGCGGGCCACCAATACATCACCCACAAAGACCGCAGCACAGAACACACCCAGATTTTGCGTAGCCGCTTGCCAGGCTGGGCGCGCTGCCCAAACCTTGGCACGAGCGTTTGGCCCCTGCACTGCAACCATGGCCAGATCGCGTCTGGGCGTCACGGTGACTTGAAACTTTTCAGCTGCGGCCACGCGCTGCATCCAGGCGATATCTTTATCTGCCGTACCCGCATTCACCACCAAGCGCCATTGCGTGGCCGTGAAAAAGTAAACGATCAGGTCGTCAATCACGCCGCCCTGTGGATTCAACATACAGGTGTAAAGCGCTTTGCCAGGCTGAGTCAACTTAGAGACATCATTAGCAACCAGTCTACGTAAAAATGCAGTGGCATCCGCGCCGGTCACATCAACATTTAACATGTGTGAGACGTCAAAAATACCCGCGTCACGCCGCACAGCGTGATGCTCTTCGATTTGCGAGCCGTAGTTAACTGGCATATCCCAGCCACCAAAATCGACCATGCGCGCACCGGCCTTGACATGCGTCTCGTGCAAAGGGGTGCGTTTTAAAGTAGCAGACATGGAAAAGCTCCAGAACAGTCAAAGGACGAACGGTTTAAACGCCCACGTCTGACGTTAGCGTTTGCACCAGCGTTCGCCCCTCTGTCCTTTTGCCTGAGAGTTGCCCTGCAAGAAGCAGGTGTGCACCTTCGGCGCCCGTTGTGGCCATCCGGCCGCGGGTCTCTCCAGAGTGTTGTGTTGTCGCATGCCTGTAAAACACGCGACATTGCAGATTGCGGTATGGGAAGCCTGAGCGATTCTGGGCGAATTGCGCCTTCGGCGGCAAACTAGGGCAACAAACGCGCTACCCGCTGCACTCTCCCGCAAACTGCGTTCACAGCCCTGCCATCGTACCGCGAAACTACGACCTCGGACAACCCGCTCTGAAATCTAATGACTGTCTAACTTTTTTGCTAAAAACGAGACTAAAACCCCACAGCAAGTGACGACGAAGCGAGGGAGCGGAGTATGCCGAGTACGCCAAAGAGATAACACCAACGTGCTCAGCTGAGGTGAGTCTTTCGTTAAAGGCTGCGCCCACAGGCCACCGCAGAGGCCCAAGCCCACTGAAAGTTATAGCCGCCTAACCAGCCGGTCACGTCGACCGCTTCACCAATAAAGTGCAAGCCAGGTACCGTTTTAGCCTGCATGCTGCGTTGATCGAGCCCTTTGGTGTCGACGCCCCCGCGCATGACTTCAGCCTTTTTATAGCCCGCGGTACCGTCTGGGATCAGAGACCAGCCCTGTATGCGTGCGCCTAGCTCTCGTAGCAAGCGATCGGGTGCATCGGCAACACGCAGCGCAGCCTGCTCGCCGAGCCACTTTTCAGCTAGGCGCTTTGGCCAAAGCCCACCCAGCAAATTACCCAATTGTTGGCGCCCACCCGACTTCGCCTCGAGCAACGCAGCCGTCATATCCTGACCGGGCGCTAGATCAAGCCGGATGGCCTCGCCTGGTTGCCAATAGCTTGAAATCTGCAAAATACCTGGTCCTGACAGGCCTCGATGCGTAAACAGGACATCCTCAAGAAACTCAGGCGCGTTGCGACCAGTCCCGGTTGAAATGTTGGCTTCAAGGGCCAACCCGCTCAGTTCACCGAATTCAGCCCATTGCACACCATCGAAGGTCAAGGGGACGAGTGCGGGACGAGGTTCGACAACTTTTAAGCCGAATTGGCGCGCAATTTTTAAACCGTAGTCGGTTGCCCCGAGTTGCGGAATCGCCAAACCACCCGTGGCAATGACAAGCTTTTCGGCCTGCAAGAGGCCTTCTGAAGTGGCAAGATCATAACGACCCTCGCTACCAGTCTCGACGCGGGTGATCTGTTGCACCGTACAAGGCATGCGCCATTGCACATTGCCTAGCTCACACTCAGCACGCAGCATCTCGATAATGTCTTCGCTGCTGCGATCGCAAAACAATTGCCCACGGTGCTTCTCGTACCAGGCAATGTTGTAACGCGCCATGAGTGCAATAAAGTCTTGCGGCGAATAACCTGCCAACGCCGACTTACAGAAATGCGGGTTTGCTGAAATAAAGTTTTCAGGACCCACGCGGCGGTTCGTAAAGTTGCAGCGGCCTCCGCCTGAGATGCGGATTTTTTCAGCCAGTTTTTGTGCGTGATCAATCAACACGACTCGACGCCCACGCTGCGCCGCGACAGCCGCGCACATCATGCCGGCCGCCCCCGCGCCAATTACCGCAACATCAAAATGCTGCATCGAACCAACCTACAAACAAAGTGCTGGATTGAACTCGCCACTGAGCGACGCACTGCCTCGAACGCGCGATCCAACTACAGGCCGCCATCAACTCGCCTACTGCTCAAGCAAGCAATCAACGTAATAACGTTTCTCGCCATTGGGCAAAATCTCTTCAGCTAAACCATGAATATAGGTTTCAAAGCCTGGAAACTTTTCGTTGAACGAACGCGCAAACTGCAAATATTGCACGATGGTTTTATTGAACCGCTCGCCGGGAATCAGCAACGGAATACCTGGAGGATAAGGCGTCAACAGCACCCCGGTCACGCGACCTTCGAGTTGATCGATTGATACACGCTCAACCTCCCGGTGGGCCATCTGGGCAAATGCGTCAGAGGGTTTCAGCGCCGGGATCATATCGCTCAGGTACATCTCAGTCGTTAACCGCGCCACGTCGTGTTTACGGTATTCAGCGTGAATTTGCTGGCAAAGATCGCGCAAGCCCATACGTTCGTACTGTCGATGCCCCTTGCAGTAGTCGGGCAAAATTCGCCACATCGGCTGATTGCGATCGTAGTCGTCTTTGAACTGCTGCAACGCGGTCAGCAGCGTGTTCCAGCGGCCCTTCGTGATGCCAATCGTGAACAAGATAAAAAACGAATAGAGACCCGTTTTTTCGACCACCACGCCATGCTCGGTCAAATACTTGGACACTAGCGCTGCGGGGATACCGGTTTCACCAAAACTGCCCGACATATCCAAGCCAGGCGTCACGATCGTTGCCTTGATCGGATCAAGCATATTGAAACCTTCGGCTAAATCGCCAAAGCCATGCCAATGATCATTCGATTTGAGGACCCAGTCGGCCTGCTCACCCACACCACGCGGCGCAAGATAGTCGGGGCCCCAAACGGTAAACCACCAGTCATCATCGCCGTACTCGAGATCTACCTTACGCATTGCGCGCCTAAAATCCAGCGCTTCGCGAATACTTTCTTCAACCAACGCAGAGCCACCTGGGGCCTCCATCATTGCAGCAGCCACGTCGCACGAGGCGATGATGGCGTACTGTGGCGAGGTTGAGGTGTGCATCAAATACGCTTCGTTAAAAATATTGCGGTCAAGCTTACGGGTTTCGGGTTCTTGCACAATGATCTGTGATGCCTGCGAAATACCAGCCAATAACTTATGCGTTGAATGGGTGGCAAACACCATCGCTTTGCGACTACGAGGCCGATTAGGCCCAATCGCATGCATGTCTTGATAAAACTCATGAAACGCTGCATGCGGCAGCCACGCCTCGTCAAAGTGCAAGGTATCTATGGTGTCGCCAAGCTTGTCTTTAATCATCTCGACGTTGTAAATCACACCGTCGTAGGTGCTTTGGGTCAAAGTTAAGATGCGTGGTTTTTTATCTTTGACCTTGCGGGCAAACGGGTTGGCATCAATTTTTTTCTGGATACTTTCGAGCTCAAATTCGGCCAACGGAATTGGCCCAATAATGCCCATATGGTTACGCGTGGGGCGCAAAAACACCGGAATCGCACCCGTCATCGTGATGGCATGCAAGATTGACTTATGACAATTGCGATCAACCACGACGATGTCATCGGCAGCAACGTTAGCGTGCCAAACGACTTTGTTTGAAGTCGAGGTGCCGTTGGTCACAAAGTAGCAATGGTCAGCATGAAAAATACGTGCAGCATTTAATTCAGACTCTGCAATCGGCCCCGTATGATCCAGCAACTGGCCCAGTTCATCAACCGCATTACACACGTCAGCACGCAACATGTTTTCACCAAAAAACTGGTGAAACATTTGCCCGACCGGGCTTTTCAAGAAGGCAACGCCACCTGAATGCCCGGGACAGTGCCAAGAATACGAACCATCTTGCGCGTATTTGACCAACTCGCGAAAAAACGGTGGCGCCAGGCTGTCTACATAACTACGGGCTTCACGAATGATATGGCGCGCCACAAACTCAGGCGTATCTTCAAACATATGAATAAAGCCATGCAGTTCGCGCAAAATATCGTTGGGGATATGTTCAGAGGTGCGCGTCTCGCCGTACAGGTAGATTGGGATGTCGGCGTTACGAAAACGCAATTCGCCAATAAACGTGCGTAAATTCTTAATCGCACCCGCGACATCCTCAGGGGAGTCGACATCGAATTCCTCATCATCAATCGACAGGATGAAAGCACTCGCGCGGCTTTGCTGTTGTGCAAATTGCGACAAGTCGCCGTAACTGGTCACCCCCAAAACTTCCAAGCCCTCGGCCACAATGGCATCGGCCAAAGCGCGGGCCGGACGGCAGCGCAGATCGAACCGCCCCATTGGTCCGGTAACCTCGGCCCGCCCAAGACCGCCTTCGAACCGTTCACCGATGAAGGGCTGGTCGATGACCCCGTAAATCGGACCGCTTTGATCCGCCACGGCAATCAGAACACCCCAGGTCGGCGTGCCGGACAGGTAGCCGCGCGTGCCATCAATCGGGTCCAGCACCCAGGTCAGCCCCGAGGTGCCGGCGATGCTGCCGCGTTCCTCGCCCAGAACACCGTCGTGGGGCCGGCGGCGGGCCAGAACCTCGCGCATGCGGTCCTCGGACAGGCGGTCAGCGACGGTAACCGGATCGAAGCCGCCGTCGATCTTTGTCTCGGCAGACAAGCCGGCAGAGCGGAAATGGCTGAGCGTCGCCACCCGGGCGACATCGGCAAGCTCTGCGGCCGTCGCGATGATATCGGCCGCTTCGGCATCGGTCAGATCAGTCATG
>CALCPT010000316.1 GCA_937897265.1 uncultured Alcaligenaceae bacterium | reverse complement strand
CCCGGCAGACTCATGAAAAAACTAATGCCGGGTACTAAGTCGCGGGACAGACTATCAATGTTGAATGTGCCTGGCTCCACGGCCTGAGCCATGCTGAACAAAATGTCACCTTGGCCCGTGGGATGTTCGTGACGGTGGAAAATGTTCATATCGCCAAAACGAAGCCCATATTGAAGCAATAGTTCCAGTAATTGGCGGCCTTCAAAGAGTTGGGTGGTTGCCATGACGTGAATTGAGAACACGCGATCTATGGCTAAGTCTTGGGCAGAGGTTTCTAAGGACTCCGCTGCAGGGACTTTAGGTGCCAGAATTTCCTCTGGGAACAAATCGGCCTGACTGAGCTTAACAACCGGCGGGGCTGGTACCTCAATAACTTGTTCGGCCACTTGCTCAGTCGCAGCAGACTCCTGAGCAGCCTCCTGAACGTGAGCCGCCGCAGGCACGGATTCCGTAGCCGAAAGTGAAACGTCGATTTTTTCCTTCTCTAGACGTAAGGCATCAGCGCGCTCACGAATGCGAACTTCACTCAAAATCTCAGAGCGCACCGGCGTGTTATCGAGGCGCTCCGTGGGCACCGGTTCGATCTTCACTTTCAAACGGCGCTTACGGGCGCCGTTCATCAAGAGCATTGCCGCTAGACCCACTAAAACTGCCAGTGCTATTAAAAGCATCGGTTCATGCATCATGAGCCGGACCTTCTCTCTTGTTGTGTGAGCTGATTACCCCGCACTGAGGTCATTGGCCGGCCAAAGCGGCCGCTTCGTCAACATTGACCGAAACCAAACGGGACACCCCAGGTTCTTGCATCGTAACGCCCATCAATTGTTGAGCCATCTCCATGGCGATTTTATTGTGCGTAATGTAGATGAACTGTACCTGAGCGGACATCTCTTCGACTAGTCTGGCGAAGCGTCCTACGTTGGCATCATCTAATGGCGCATCGACCTCATCAAGCATACAGAACGGCGCTGGATTGAGCTGGAAAATCGAGAATACCAAAGACAAAGCCGTCAGCGCCTTTTCACCACCCGAGAGCAGATGAATTGTTGAGTTACGCTTACCTGGCGGCCTGGCCATGATCGTCACGCCAGCTTCCAACAAGTCTTCGTCGGTCAATTCCAGATACGCCGTACCGCCACCAAATACTTTCGGGAACAGCGCCTGCAAACCCGCATTTACTTTTTCGAAAGTCTCTTTAAACAAGGCGCGTGTTTCACGATCAATTTTACGGATCGCATTTTCCAGCGTCTCAAGCGCCTCGTTGAGGTCTGCGTCTTGCAAGTCGAGGTAGTTCTTGCGCTCAGCCTGCGCTTGGTACTCTTCAATGGCCGCTAAGTTAATAGCCCCTAAACGCGCAATGCGAATCGCCACACGCTCCAACGACAGTTGCCAAGCCGTATCACTGGCATCGTCAGGCAAATCCGTCAGTACTTGCTCCAAAACAGCATCACTTTCTTGTAACTGCTCAACCTGCGCTTCACGCTTTGCCACCGCGTTTTGCCACTCCAAACGCATGCTTTGCAGGCTGTCACGGGTAATTTGAACTTGCTGATCTGCACGTGTACGGCCACTCTCAGCGTCCCGAAGTTGTTGCTGAATGACATCCACTTGGTTACGGACTTGCGACAACGCTTGCTCGGCTTGCAAATGTTGCTCTAACAGTTGTTCCAGCTCGTCGCCATCTTCACCGGCGGGTGCCGATAACTCCATCAATTGCATCGCCAACTGCTCGCGACGCTCTCGTAAGCTTTCACTCTGCTCATCCAAGCGCTGCAAGCCAGCACGCAACCCCTGCAAGCGAGCGCTTAAGGTCTGCCGCCGCAAGGCGCACTGATGCAGCAACTCACGGCGTTCGCGTTGATTCGCGCGCGCTTGATCTACGGCCTCACGCCAACGCTCACGATCCGCCAGTTTTGCCTCACGCTCACGCGAATCTTGCGACATCAGCTCAATGGCTTCCTGTAAATTCATGCGCGACTCAGCCAATGACTCTTGATCGAGCTGTGCCTGGCGAGCGACCTCTTGCATGTCTTGACCGATGCGCTCGCGGCGCGCCAAAAACTGTTCGAGACGAACTTGGCGTGCACCTATTTGGGCTTGGATATCGCCCAGTGAACGGTTGCGCAGCGTGAGTTCACGCTGGCATTGCTCACGCGCTAACTCGCCATCACGCAACGCCTCACGCACCTCCAGCTGTTGCTCTTGTAGCTGCTGCAAGGTAGCCGTTAATTGCTCAATGTCTGCGTCCAACTTCAACAGTTCACGTTGACGCGCCAGCTGCCCCTGAGCAGGATCGGCTTTACCGGCGCGATAGCGCAGCCACGTATCGCCTAACCAATAGCCTTCAGCGGTAATGACCGACTCATGAGCCTGCAGCTGCGGCTTTAGATTTAAGGCATGAGCCAGATCATCGGCTAAATAAACTGACGCAAAACGGGACTTCAGCCATTCCGGCGCCGACTCGAGAGTAGTCGCTAGCGTTGGCCAATCTCGCGTCGACTGCAGCGCAATAGGTGACTTACCCGACTCAGAAAAAGCCACGTCTCCCACCGTCAAGGTGGCTAACTGCTCTGCCACTTCTGCCAGTGAGGCGACCTCTAAACTTTGCAATTGCGGGCCCAGCACCGTTTCTACGGCGGCTTCCCACCCGGCTTTCACCCGCAGCGTCTTCGCCAAGGCCTGACCTTGAATGCCGCGTGCTTGCAACCAAGAGTTAACCGCAGACTGACTCTTCTCAGCCGCCTCCTGTAATGCCCGGAGTGAAGCCTCACGGCCCCGCATAGCCTGTAACTGTTGGCGTTGCTGATCAATCTCAACACCCAATTCCGATAACCGCTGACGATTACCCTGCATGGCCTCGCTGGCCTGAAGCAGTTGTCCTTCGCTCGCCTCCACTGCCATGGCTTGCTCAGCGGATTGCTCCTGCAGGTCGGCAAGCTCCTGCTCTAGCGGGCCTGCATTCAGGGCCGATTGCTCTTGCTCAAGTCGAGCCAAACGCTCTTGGTGACGACGTAGGGCTTGCTCCATGTGCT
>CALCPT010000315.1 GCA_937897265.1 uncultured Alcaligenaceae bacterium | reverse complement strand
GAGTTCAGACGTGTGCTCTTCCGATCTACGCGCTCATGATGTACGCGGCGAGGCGCTGCCTTGCGGTCATTATGTTAACGAAGAGGCTCCCGAGCAAGTGACCGAGTGGTTGTTGAAATTTTTTACTCAAAATCCGTAGGCCCGTCTGAGGACACCGAACGCAGTTTGGCAAGGATATCGGACGCAACAGGTAGTAATCCAAACTAGACTGATTGCTCGAAACTAATAGTTAGAAAAAATTTTTTGTTTGAAGGAAGCAGATGAAGCTCGAACAGATCGGCAATCAAATAACTCGTCGCACGCTGCTGCGTGCGGGGCTGTTCAGTGCCTTGGTGGTGCCGGCGCGTTATGGTTTTGGTGCGACCGATGGAAAGGCAAGTTCGGTTGAAATGTCACCGGTTACGCTGGCACTGGCTGATTACGTCGTGCAAGCCTCGCAGAAAATTCTGCCCCCTCAAGCGCTAGAGGCGACTAAGCATCACCTGCTCGATACGCTTGCCGCGATGATATCGGGTACGCACCTGTTAGCAGGCGAAAAAGCAATCGCCTACATCAAAGCGCAGGGCGGGACGCCACAAGCCTGTATCCCAGGTACCAACCTATTGACGACGGTCGTCAACGCTTCACTTGCAGGAGGCATGCTGGCCCACGCTGATGAAACCGATGATTCGCATCCCGCCTCGCTTACGCATCCAGGTGCCGGGATTGTTCCAGCGGCCTTGGCGATGGCAGAATATGAAAAATCTAGCGGCACCGACTTGCTACGCTCGGTGGCACTGGGCTACGACATCTGCGCACGTTTATCTTTTTCATTGGGTGCTTATGCTTTTTCTCGCAGGGGGCACGGTACGCACTCTTTCGGACCGATGTTTGGTGCGACGGTCGCTTGCGCCTCATTGGCGAAATTAACAACACAGCAAGTGCGTTTTGCGCTGTCTTACACCACGCAACAAGCCAGCGGTTTGTCTAACTACGCTCGCGATACCGAGCATGTTGAAAAGGCTTTTCAGTTTGGTGGCTTGCCAGCGCGAAATGGTGCTGCGTCGGTCACCATGGTGGCCTCGGGGATGTCAGGGATTGATGACCCGTTTGGTGGGCCTAGCAATTTCTTTGTGGCCTTTGGCGGTGCTGACCCCAAACCTGAAGAGCTAACTCGCGAATTAGGTACGCGTTATGAAGTGATTAACACTGCGATCAAGCGTTGGACTGTCGGTAGCCCAATTCAGGCCGCGCTAGATTCAGTGTATGACTTACTGTTGACACATCGCTTTAAAGCGAGTGATGTTGAACAGGTGACCGTGCGTATTTTTAAAACTGGCGCAGCGACAGTCAATAATCGCAGCATGCCCGATATCAACATGCAATATATGGTTGCTGTGATGCTGTTAGATGGCACGGCCTCGCTTGAGGCCGCTCATGATGTCAAGCGTATGACGCATCCTGACGTTCTTGAAATTAAGAAACGCGTTGAGTTGATAGGGGATGACGAGTTGCAGAAGGCGCTACCAAGTCGCCAGGCGATCGTTGATATCAAATTGAAAGATGGCAGAGTCTTGCACTCGCATACCAAGAACGTGCGGGGGACTGCCGCCAACCCGATGACGCGCGACGAGGTTGGTAAAAAAGCCTACGACTTGTGCTCGCCCATCTTGGGGCAAGACAAAGCTCGGTCTTTGGTGACTGCAATTTGGGATCTTGAACAAGTGTCGAATGTTCAAACGCTAAGAACCATCTTGCAAACATAGATAGGTTTTGTTCGTGGTCGCCGTCGGGGATATTCAAACATTGAGGGCGAGTATTGCTCAGATGCTGTTGAGACAAAGGCCTCTATGCTTAGGCCTTAAACAGTTTGCCCATCAACCAGTGTGATCGTGCGATCGCAGGTGGTTGATAGTCGGGCATCGTGTGTCACGAGTAACACTGCACAACCAAACTGCTGATTGAATTTTCTGAACAGAGCAAAAATCTCAGCTGCTGTTTTCGTATCGAGATTGCCAGTTGGTTCATCGGCTAATACGCAAGCAGGATTGGTAACGAGTGCACGTGCTAAGGCAACGCGTTGTCGCTCGCCT
>CALCPT010000314.1 GCA_937897265.1 uncultured Alcaligenaceae bacterium | reverse complement strand
AGAATGCTTTACAAATTTAAACAATTTTAAACCATACGGATGCTTTACTTACCGTGTTTTTTCCAATACCTTTTTCCATATCCACAAAAGATTTCTTCGCCTTCTTTTATGTTGCGCTTGGCGACTAAACAAATGTTCTCCTCATCGTCAATTGTTATAATTGCGTTGTTTTTGAACTTTCCATTTTCGAAGGCTTGGGCATCGTTGGCATATTTTGCAAACCCATTGACCTGCGCCTGACAGACCGTTGCCGAGGTTTTTTTAACCTGACTGAAGGTCAATTTCGCCGAGACATTCAACATGCCAGAGCTACCGATCTCAATCACTCCGCCGTTATGAAAAAAACGAGCTTCGCAGATGTGTGCCTGCGCACTTGTACAAGCGGCAAGCAGCACCGAAAGCATCCAGACCTTGCAAGAGCGCCACATATCTTTACCCTTCACCGATTCGCTAGACGATTGGGTAGTTTGCGCTGCATCACACCCTCGGTCAAGTGACTCGCTGACCTCATCGCGCGGTTAACCAGGCGATCAGAGCGTTTTCAAACGAGCGCGCTTCGTGGGCACGCTCGTGGTTCACCATGCTGACTACCACATAGCGCTTGCCGCTTGCACCCCAAACGTACCCCGCCACAGAACGCACGTCACGTAAGGCGCCAGTTTTAAGGTGTGCCATCGACTTGGTCGCCGGATCGCGCAGACGATTACGCGTGGTGCCGTCCGAGCCAAGAATAGAAAGCGAGGCGACATACTCAGGCATCACATTTGAGGCCCAGGCCTTTTGCAGCATCTGTGCCAAGCTATCGGCTGACACCACACCGTTGCGCGACAAACCAGAACCATTATCGAGCACCATCCCTTTCATTGGGAGGCCTTGACGCGCCAAGACCTCTTGGGCAACTTGCACGCTACCATCGACCGTCGCAGGACGACGCCCGGCTTCGGCACCTAGCGTCAGCAACAGCACTCGCGTCATCACATTATTACTACGCTTGTTGATTAAACGAATCACCTCAGATAAAGGAGGTGACTGGTGCGAGGCCACCACAATCGCTGAAGCGGGGATGGAGCCACTACGAATCGAGCCAGTAATGACGCCACCCAACTCTTGCCACAAGGAACGCAGCACACGTGCGCCAAATTCTTGCTGTGAAAAGGCCAAACGAAACACGTCGAACTCGCCACACGAGCCCACAGCCTTGCCTGAGACACGAAACTTAACCGTGCCTTCCGTCATCGCGATATCCGTACTGATGTTGGGCGAGCCTGGGCACACTCCATCCACCCACTGTACGTTCCCGTCAATCTGCACACCTGCTATCGGTGGGTCGACAAACGATTTCCAGCTTCGCGTACCCGGATCGGGCGAAAACACTAAACGCACAGCACCAAAGCCCACCATAAAGGCATCGGGGCTAGCGTTATAAGGGCTATAAGCAGAGCCATCAAACGAGCCTGGGTCAATCGTCACGTCGCCAAACACTGACCGGTCAATGACTATCTCTGGGATTTCGCGCACCCCGCGCAGACGTAAGTCACGCAACAAACGCCAAAGATCTTGCAATAAAAAGATGGGATCGCCACCAGCCCGGATGTAGAGCGGGCCGTTCAAGACACCCTGCTCTGAGGCTTTAGCGTCAGCGCCAATCAGCAGATTGGTCTGCCAAGTGTAATTTGGTCCTAAGCGCGAGACTGCCGCGTAGGTTGTCACCAATTTCATGACTGAGGCAGGGTTACGCGGTAACTCTGGCGAGACAGCAAATAACTGCGGTCCACCAATTTCTTGCACCAACACC
>CALCPT010000313.1 GCA_937897265.1 uncultured Alcaligenaceae bacterium | reverse complement strand
CAAACGACTCCTGGCGCGCAAGAGCCTAAAGTCACCGCACCGCCTAGTGACAAGAGCATGCTCGTGGTTGCAGAGCCCTTTGACCGCGCTTGGCGTCGTGTGGGTGTAGCCTTGGATTCGGGCGGTTTCACCGTTGACGATCGTGATCGTTCGGCCGGCGAGTTCTTTGTGCGTTACGTCGACACTGATACCGGCGAAAAGCGTGAAGAGCCTAGCTTCTTCAGTCGACTGTTTGGTGGCAAAGATCCAGCTAAAGCGCCTACGCTGCGTATTCGTTTGGTGCAGCAAGGTAATCAGACGCAAATTACGGTGCTTGATGCACAAGGCGTGCGAGACACCAGCGCCACAGCGCAGCGGCTACTCAGCGTGTTGAGCGGTAAGATGTAGTTTGATTTTTACCTAAGACAAAAAACGACGGCCTTGGCCGTCGTTTTTTTTGCACCATTTTGTCGCAAAGAGATGTACCAAAATGGTGCATTTTTGAACTCTTTCGAGCACCCTTAGTGCTGTCCGATAATTCTCTTTGCATGTTGCTCGAAGATTCGTCCTGATGGTGTTTTAATTGACGGACGAATAACTATCCGTTGTGTGTGATTGATGCATCCCGGTGATCAACGACATTGGTCTAATGACTCAGATCCCTCAGCCCAACCTGCGGCTGAGTCGGCGCTTGCGTCTTGGACGGCACGTCTGTCGCTTGATTTCAACCTCGACCCTCATCAACTGGATCCTCAGCACCCCAGTCTGAAGACTAGGCTCAATCATCAGCACCTCGGGCCCTTGCGTATTCAAAAAGCCTTGTACCCAGAAGGCGCATCGCCTTGTCACGCGATCATCGTGCATCCCCCAGGCGGTATCGCGGGCGGTGATCGACTTGAAGTGCTGATCAACAGTCAACCGGGTAGCCATGGTTTGGTGACAACGCCCTCTGCGGCAAAGTGGTACGGCGCGAACGCGTCGCTCGAGGCTTCACAGTTAATCGACATTAATTTGCAGGGCGCCTTCGAGTGGTTACCTCAAGAAACTATTGTGTTTAATCGGGCACGTGTGCGTTCTGATCTCGACGTCAGGGTAGGTGAGCACGGGGCAATGTTAGGTTGGGATCACCTCATCTTTGGGCGACACGCCTCGGGTGAGTCGTTCGCTGAAGGTCACTTTCGTCAATCGTTAAAAATCAAGATTGATGGGCAGTTAGTTTGGCACGACCGTTTAGCCTTGGTAGGCGATGATGCCTTGTTTGCCTCTCCAATTGGTCTGCGTGGGCATTACACCTGTGCAACGCTGTGGGCGGTTTTGCCTGCTGCTAAAACATTCAGTGAAGCCACCGTGCAAACCTTACGCGAGCACTCTGCGCAGTTTGCCTGGACGATTCTTCACCCCCGCTTATTAGTGGGTCGGGTGTTAGCAGAGCCGCGAGAACTGAAATTTTTATTACAAGACGCTTGGGCGCAGTTGCGCCCTGTCGTTCTTGGTAGGCCAGCTGTTGCACCACGCTTGTGGGCGACTTGATGATTAAGATAATGAAAGTTGTTAAGGGGTAACTATGGATCTGACACCACGCGAAAAAGACAAACTGCTAATTTTTACGGCAAGCTTGCTGGCTGAGCGCCGACGTGCTCGTGGCTTAAAACTGAACGTGCCCGAAGCGATTGCCATGATTTCGGCTGCCATTATGGAGGGTGCACGTGACGGTAAAACCGTCGCTGAACTCATGAGTGAAGGTCGCAATATTTTGAGTCGCAAAGACGTGATGGAAGGCGTTGCTGAAATGATCCCTGATATTCAAGTCGAGGCGACGTTTCCGGATGGGACCAAACTCGTCACCGTTCATCAGCCGATTCAGTAGTCATCCGTCGAGATCTTATGGAGAAAAAGATGAGTTCCACACCAATGATTCCAGGCGAGATGATCGTAGCGCCGGGTGAAATTGAAATTAATGTTGGTCGTACCTTGATCAAAGTGCTGGTCGCGAACACCGGCGATCGGCCTGTGCAGATCGGTTCGCACTACCACTTTGCAGAAACCAACGCAGCACTGCGTTTTGATCGTGCGCAGGCCACGGGGTTTAGACTAAATATTCCGGCCGGTACAGCGGTACGTTTCGAGCCAGGTCAAGAACGTGAGGTCGAACTCGTCGCCTTAACGGGTGATCGGCTCGTGTATGGTTTTAGAGGCTTGGTGATGGGGGCGTTAGACAAATGAAGATTTCAAGACAAGCGTACGCTGAGATGTATGGCCCCACAACGGGTGATCGTGTTCGTTTGGCCGATACGGCCTTGTTTGCGATGGTTGAAAAAGATTTCACCATCTATGGCGAAGAGGTGAAGTTTGGTGGCGGCAAGGTGATTCGTGATGGCATGGGGCAGTCGCAACGCATGAGTAAAGATTGCGTGGATACCGTGCTGACCAATGCGTTGATCATCGACTACTGGGGCATCGTCAAGGCCGATATCGGGATTAAAAATGGTCGTATCTCGGGCATCGGTAAAGCCGGTAATCCAGATATCCAGCCCGGCATCACCATTGTGGTTGGGCCTGCGACTGAAGTGATCGCGGCCGAAGGCATGATCGTCACGGCAGGTGGTATTGACAGTCATATCCATTTGATTTGCCCGCAACAAATCGAAGAGGCCTTGAGCTCTGGTGTGACCACCATGATTGGTGGCGGCACGGGCCCAGCGACCGGAACCTTTGCTACCACCGTGACACCCGGGCCTTGGCATTTAGCGCGCATGCTGCAAGCGATGGAATCCTATCCGATCAATATTGGTTTGTTAGGCAAGGGTAACGTTTCTGTTCCAGGACCTTTGCACGAACAGATTGAAGCCGGGGCCGTCGGCTTGAAGTTGCATGAAGACTGGGGTAGCACGCCAGCCGCCATCGATAACTGCTTAAGTGTTGCGGACGAAACCGATACACAAGTGGCGATTCACACCGATACCTTGAACGAATCTGGCTTTGTCGAGGCGACAATCGATGCGATCAAAGGGCGTGTGATTCACACATATCACACCGAGGGTGCGGGCGGCGGTCACGCGCCTGACATCATTCGGATTTGCGGCGAATCAAATGTATTGCCTTCTTCAACCAACCCGACACGGCCGTTTACCATCAATACGCTAGATGAGCATCTTGATATGTTGATGGTGTGTCATCACCTCGACGCCTCAATCGCCGAAGATATCGCGTTTGCTGAAAGCCGCATCCGTCGCGAGACGATTGCCGCTGAAGATATCTTGCACGACATCGGCGCGTTTTCGATGATCTCGTCTGATAGTCAGGCGATGGGACGTGTAGGCGAAGTGATCATGCGTACGTGGCAGACCGCGCACAAAATGCGTGAGCAACGTGGCTCAATGAGCGAGGCGGGGTTTTCAGATCCTTCAACGAGTGATAATGCACGCATCAAGCGTTATATCGCCAAATACACCATTAACCCTGCGATTACGCACGGGATGGACAAAGAGGTTGGGTCAATCGAAGTGGGTAAATTTGCCGACTTAGTATTGTGGCGCCCGGCGTTTTTTGGTGTCAAACCCTCTACCGTAATCAAAGGTGGGCAGATTGCGATGGCTGCGATGGGTGATCCGAACGCGTCGATCCCTACCCCTCAGCCTGTACATTTCAGGCCGCAATTTGGCGCCGCACAAAGTGCGATTGCAACGAGCTGCATCACCTTCATGTCTGGCATTGCCATCCACAAAGGTTTACCAGCCGAGTTAGGCTTAAAGCGTCATGTCGCCGCAGTGCAAGGCATTCGCAGTTTGACTAAGGCGGATATGAAGCTCAATGCCGCCACCCCCAAGATCACTGTGAGCCCTGAAAATTACAAAGTTTTTGCGGATGGTGTCTTGCTTGATTGCCCACCGGCCAAGACGTTGCCGATGGCACAGCGCTACTTCTTGTTTTAGGGTGAATGATGGCCATCCTGTTGAACGTGCGTCGTGCGCACGATGATCCGCAGTTGCGCAGCGAAAGCACGGCTTGGGCAGAGCCTTGGCCAGTGCTTGAACTGACGCTCGAAGATCGCCAGCGCTGGCGCTTGGCCGCAATGCTGCCCAATGGGCGCGCGGTGGCCGTGATCTTGCCGCGTACTGAACACATGCTGCATGGTGATGTCTTGTGTGGCGAGCAAGGCGAGCGCGTGGTCGTGCAGGCTGCGGTCGAAGAGCTCTTTCGAATTCAGGCGAATAACCCGTTTGAGTTGATGCGTATTGTTTATCACCTGGCCAATCGCCACGTGCGCGCAATGCTGTCGACCGAAGCGGTGTGGATTCAGCCTGATCCTGTGCTGGCTGACATGGTACGACGCTTGGGTGGCACTGTGACGGTGGTGCAGCAGGCCTTTATCCCTGAGGGTGGTGCCTATGCAGCAGGGCAGGGCGGTGGGCATCATCACCATCATCATGCAAGTGAGTGTGGTGTTGAAGAACACGACCAAGCCATGGGCAATCTTGGCGAAGAACTCTCAATCGCAGCGCACGCGCGCGCAAAGTCGTAAGGTGATGATGTCGCCTCAACCATCCAAGGCGCATGAGTCAGATCAGCCTGCGCTGAAAGATAGCCAGACAAAGCCGCAAGTGGTTTCGTCAAGCGTTGCTGACGCTGAACTGAGTGAGAGGCTAGGCAACCCGATGCTCACTCAAACTCAGTCGTTGTTAGCCGCGCTACATTTGGCCAGCCCCGCCTTACCAGTTGGTGGCTTTGCCTACTCGCAAGGCTTAGAGCAAGCAATTGAAGATCGGTGGGTGACTCAGGTCGATCAAGCCTATGTTTGGATTCGAGACGTACTACTCTTGAATCTGGCGCGCCAAGAGTTGCCGTTATGGTTGGCGTGCCACCGTGCGGTGTTGCAACAGGAATGGGCGGCCTTGGTTACTGCGAATCAAGAGCTTTATGCCTTGCGCGAAACCGCTGAGTTCAGGCTGGAGTCTGTGCAGATGGGTCATTCGATGACCAAGCTGTTTGCACAATGGCCTCAAGGCGCAGCGCTTAATGCGTTGTCGATTGAGCAGTGGACATATCCCGCGTCGTATGCCGCTTTAGCCGCCATCTCTGGAGTCGATGAGACGATGGCGTTGACAGCCTATTTGTGGAGCTGGGTTGAAAACCAAGCACTTGCAGCGGTCAAGATTATTCCGTTGGGGCAGATTGATGGTCAGACGTTGCTGCATCGCTTAAAAGGCGATGTTGAACGCGCGATTGAAGTTGCGCGTTCAACCGACCCTGCACACGCTGGCTCGGCAGCCTTTGGCCTGGCTCTAGCGAGCGCCAGACATGAATCGCAATACAGTCGATTATTTAGAAGTTGAATTTTTTCTTGCAGTTGTCACTATTTTAGGATCGCACCATGAACGCTTCTACTCAAACAAATCCCTTGCGCGTTGGTATCGGTGGCCCCGTTGGCTCGGGCAAAACGACGCTCGTTGAGGTTTTATGCAAACGCATGCGCGACCAATACAAGCTGGCTGTCGTCACGAACGATATC
Source organism: uncultured Alcaligenaceae bacterium (assembly GCA_937897265.1). Classification (GTDB taxonomy): domain Bacteria; phylum Pseudomonadota; class Gammaproteobacteria; order Burkholderiales; family Burkholderiaceae_B; genus Zwartia. The sequence continues at coordinate 2,640 of CALCPT010000313.1, read as the reverse complement.
TACACCAAAGAAGATGAGCGTTTGCTAGTGGCTGCCGAGGCACTGACCGCAGACCGCATTATGGGTGTCGAAACCGGTGGTTGCCCCCACACAGCGATTCGCGAAGATGCCTCAATCAATCTTGAAGCAATTGATCGCATGCAAAAACGGTTTCCTGATCTGGATTTAATTTTTATTGAATCAGGTGGCGATAATTTAGCGGCAACCTTTAGCCCCGACTTATCTGATCTCACCATTTATGTGATCGATGTGGCAGGCGGCGAAAAAATCCCCCGCAAAGGTGGCCCCGGCATTACACGCAGCGATTTGTTAGTGATTAACAAAACTGATTTGGCCCCCTACGTTGGCGCCAACCTCGACGTCATGCGTCATGACACCGCCCGCATGCGCGCCGATCGCCCCTGGGTGATGACCAACCTCAAAACCGGCGACGGCTTGGATGAGGTGATTAAATTTATCGAGAAGGCAGGGTGCTTGACGGCGAAGTGATGTGCCTAATTCAGTTCATGTGCTTTGAGCGAAATTACCTGCGCACTAAATGAATCCACCCAGCCTCCAGCCATTCGGTGAGCGTATCTACAGCTTCGGGGGTGAGCTTTTGTGCGGCAGGGTCAGCGCCCGATAGTTCGCGGGCGTCGGCCAAAATCTTTAGGCCTGCTTCTGCAGCAACGGGTGCGACCTCGCCATTAATAAACAAGTGCTTGCCGCGATACAACATACGGGTGCGGCGATCGAGCGCCCAGTGTGTGTAGGGTGCCTCTTGACTCTGCTCCGCCTGATCATCAAGCTCGCCATCGTGCATCGTATCGCGATCATCGTCATCATCACCATAGTCACTATCAAACACCGCAGCCTGATTCGGCTCGGTCAGCCAGCATCCTAAAAACCGCTGTGCCAGTGCCGCATTAAATTGAATCTTAGACACCGCTTGCACAGCAGCGTCAATCAAGCCGTCTGGGATTTCAGCGGGGTGCGCGCTAGCCTCTTGCCCAGCATCGCGATACAAGGCATCGAGCTTTGGGCCGGGCAAGGGTGGTTCGCCAAAGGGCCCGCTCGCTAGCCCCGCGCGTGCCACGATTTGATCCGCTGCCGCCTCAAGCATCCCGCGGGCCAGTGCAGCCTGATCCGGTGCCCGAAAGCCGATTGAGATTGTCATGCAATCATTGTCTAGCGCCACACCATCGTGCGCCGCTTGCGGCGGCAGATACAGCATATCGCCAGGCTCTAAAACAAATTCTTCTTCTGGGATAAAGTTTTTTAAAATCTTGAGTGACAAGTCCGGGATCAGTGTGAGATCGCGCTGCTGACTAATCTGCCAACGTCTGCGCCCTTGACCTTGCAATAAAAATACATCGTAGCTGTCAAAGTGCGGGCCCACACCACCGCCGATGGTTGCCAGGCTAATCATCAAATCATCCAGACGCGCATCGGGCACAAAGCGAAACTGATTCATCAAGGCGCAAGCTGCGTCGTCTTGGATGTCAACACTCTGCACCAGCAGTGACCAGTCGGGCTCCGAAGCCTTTGGTAAACGCGCAAAGGGCCCTCGATCCATTTGCCATTGTCCTTTCTCGCGCCACACAAGACGCGATTCGACATCGTCGCGGCGACTCATTTTTTTAAGGGCTGCAGTAGAAACGGGTGGCTTGAAACCCGTGAATGCCTGCCGAATCACCAACGGCTTGCGTTGCCAGTATATTTTCATAAACTGGGCGGGCGTCAAACCACCAAGCAAGGCAAGAGGTTTATTTGGATGCATGATGTTTAGCCTGTTCTTAGTGCGTGGTCTGCCGTTTGTCTCGAAGCAATATATTTACGTAGATCCAATTGAATGCGCGTGCAATACGCTTCTGTTTCGATGTAAGTTCAATGGAAGGTTAGTCAAGGTTGCAGTTTTTTAAGCTGATACAACGCGTCAAGAGCTTCGCGCGGGCTTAAGGTATCAGGATCAAGCGAGGCTAACGCCTGTTGCAGCGCTTCTTGCGCTTGACTGATTTCAGCCGCGGCTGCAGCCTGAGCCTCAGCATCCACAACTTCGCCAAACAGCCCGAGTTGCGGGGTGGGCGCACCTTGCGCCTCAAGTCGCTCTAGTTCGCGTGTCGCGTGGCGAATCACTGCTTGTGGGATACCCGCGCGTTGCGCGACTTGAATCCCGTAGCTGCGGCTTGCTGGCCCATCTTTGACTTCGTGTAAGAACACAATCCCTGAAGGGGATTCGGCTGCAGCCAGGTGTACGTTTGCAGTGTTCGCTTGCTCACTAGGCATGCGGGTGATTTCAAAGTAATGCGTCGCAAATAACGTCAGCGCACGGTTATGTGTGACCAGACGTTGAGCAATCGACCAAGCCAGGGCCAAGCCATCATAGGTTGAAGTCCCGCGCCCAATCTCATCCATCAACACTAAGCTTTGTGCTGAACTCGAAGCCAAAATAGCAGCCGCTTCAATCATCTCCATCATGAAGGTCGAGCGCCCACCAGCCAAATCATCCGCGGCACCAATTCGAGTAAATATCCGGTCAATCGGGCCAATGGCGGCTGACTTTGCAGGGACAAAACTACCGATGCGTGCGAGCAGGGTGATCAGAGCGACCTGACGCATGTAGGTTGACTTACCACCCATGTTCGGGCCCGTGATCACCAA